>JAISYY010000277.1 GCA_031269635.1 Tannerella sp.
GTTCCGGCGGTGAGACGGAGCGTATTTCCTGCCGATACGACGCCGTTAAGCGTATGTTCGGATGTGTTTTCCGGCAGAATAACCGTCGCTTCACTTCCCGAGGGAATTGATATATCCAGTGATACGGCAGCGCGGTCCGTCTTCCAGTTTACTTTCGTCGTTCCATACGGAGTTTCCCGTGATACGTTCGCCCAAGTCATGCCCTCCGGTATTTGCGGACAAATATAAAAATGCCTGTAACCGGGCGCTTTATCATCCGGATAAATCCCGCCTATCGCCTCGTAAAACCAGCTTCCTATTCCGTTATAACAGTTATGTATCCTGCTGCGTTCGCCGTTCCAGTGCTCCCAGGTTGTCGTTGCGCCGTTGTCTATCATATAAAGGTAGCCGGGATATTCCCGCTTTTTTAACATTGAATAGATAAGGCCGGCCTTTCTGTTTTTAACAGACCACTCCGTTACTACGGGGACGCCTACAAGTCCTGTACTGAGGTGTCCGTTTCTCCTGTCCGTTTCTTTTTCAAACTGTTCTTCAATAACTTTCTTCAGCGAATCGGGGATTACTCCGGCAAGCGCCGGATAGGCAAGGTCTATCTGTACACCCGTTCCATAAGTATGATTGTTCTCATCATAAAAGACATGGTGTATCCGTTTATTCAGGTTATCCCTTTCGACGGCATATTTCTTTACATCACTCTTTTTTCCGAGTATTTCAGCTATTTTCGACATATAATCATAACAAACGCTTACACAGCAGTTATTGACAAGGTCGACAGATCTTTTATCGGTCTGGTCGATGCCTGCCGGGGTCGCCCAGTCGCCAAGATACCAACCGCGGTATTCTTCGTCAGGCCACTGTTTGAGCAGTCCGTCTTTCTTATAATCGTCAACATATTTAAGCCAAAGCTGGAACATCGGCCAGTATTTTTCTATCAGCCGGCTGTCGCCATAATTGACATAAGTACGCCATGACCCTGCAATCACGAATGCACACCAGAACGGCCCTCCGCCACTCGCAAAAGGCGCCGGGGCCGTATGCGGCAGGCTTCCTTCCGGCCTGATACAGTCATCCCATGCCTGCATCCAGTTATAATACACCGGAGACACGTCGTACATTGTCTGGATAGACTGTGTGGAAGCATGGCCATCGCCACCGTATCCCATACGTTCTACATGGGGACAGTCGACCATGTATCCGCCCAATGTAAGACATTGAAACGTGTACTGTATCATGTCATGTATGGCATTTATATCAGGATCGGAACACTCGAATGATGATGTTTGATTAAAACCGGGATATATAAGGTAAGCCGTTATGTCCTTTTCCGAAATTTTCTGCGGCAGGTTACGGATTATGGCATACCGGAAAGCATGATAATTAAATTTGTTGCAAAATCTATCCCCGGGCTTTCCCGACGATATGAAAATGTCTTTTTGCCCCATATCGGCAAGTTCGCCTTTGTCATTGAAATGATCGCTGTATTCAACGGTTATTTCCCGGCCGTTTTCCGATTCCGGCAATATGATTTCCATCCACCCGTTTAAGGTAGTCCCCATATCCACTAACCACGTGCCGGTTGTTGCATCTGCGGAAGATGCGTGATGCGTATCGCCGTCGCCTGCCGTCCGGCCTGCCAGTGACGTCACACTAACCGGCTTTATCGTTTTGCGGATGCGGTTAGGTTCGCACATCTGCGGCGTTATCCTGATATTTTTGATGTCTGCTATCGTTACGTCCTTCCATTCTTTTTTATCAAGTTCGTCACGGCTCATTGAAGGCAACGTTTTCCTTGCATCAATGATTTCTCCCCCAAACTGGTGAGGAAACCAGTCTCCAATTCCCGAATACTCACTTTCACGTCCTTTCCACGTATCATCCGTCGCCAGTAAAATGCGGTTGTCATTGCCCTTAATCACATCAAGCCGCGCCTTCACGAAAGGCCCGTCGCCGATATGACCGTAGTACAAACCCTTACGATACCACCCGCGACCCAGCCACAACACAAGGTCGTTCTTTCCCTTATGAACAGCTCCGGTCAGGTCATAAGTAACAGACAAGGACCGCTTGTCTAATTCGGAAACAACGGGCGACAACACATCTTCCCCGACTTTATTCCCGTTTACATACACTTCGTGGTAACCCAGCGAATTTACATGCAGCAAATAAGCGCCCTCTTTATTTTCTATTTCAAAAGTCTTTCTTAACAAAGGACTTTGCGTCATATCTTCGTTTCCTGCCGGCAAGCCGATATAGTCCGCATGCCAATCATTTTCGTTCAATATGCCTGTTCCAAATCGTTTTACCGGACTCCACGACGATTCGTTCCCTTCATCGTCCCAGACTTTCACCTTCCAAAAAACAAGGGAAGGAGATTTTAACGCCGCACCTTTATAAGGCACCATTACCGACGCTGTGCTTTCCACCTTTCCCGTATCCCACAAATCACCGGCATCCCGGCAAAGAGCAACGCTGTCCGAGCCTGCAATTATCCGGTAAGCCCGCTGCGTTTTACTATTCGGGAACACAGTTTTCCAGCTAAAATGAGGTTCGACATTGTCTATCGCCAGCGGATCCGTCAGGTTTTCACAGCGCAGATCATATATTTTTACGACATCCTTTTCCCCACAGCATGTTAACGCCATGCAACATAACAAAAAAGCAAAAATTTTAATAACAGGTTTCATTTTTAATAGATTTAATAGATTTGAAGGCGTAAAGATATTAATTTTTACCGAATCAATACACATTCCGCTAAATAATTATATATTATTTAATTTTTCGTATCCGGATTATTCTTTATGAATACCCGTCTCCTGCAAGCGGATTACAGTCGCAGACGAGCGGTCCGTCTGCGCAGACGAATGGCCCGTTGACGTAAACGAACCGACTGCGGACTTCAATAAATAAATCGCCGCCGTCGATGAACGGATTGCCGGCGACCCTGTTTCATCTCTGCCTGACGGTGGGAAGGATGCTTCTTTCCGGGAACGTTATTGTTTTATATTCATACATTTTTTTTGTCAAAATAACAACATTTATGAAAAATACCCCACTTATGGGGTATGACAGTATGTATCATTGTTGTATTTTTGTGGCGTAATCAATCTAAAATTATATTGTTATGGAATGGTATCTTAAAGTTTTGAGGCAATATGCCGATTTTGAGGGACGGGCAAGGCGGGCAGAGTATTGGATGTTTGTTTTGTTCAATTTTATAATCTCTTTTGTGGTTTCAATCATTGTGGTGGCGATAACGTTGATCGCGCGTAACGGTTCGGCGGTTTTTTTATCTTATTTGTATGTGTTTGCCACGATGATTCCCAGTCTGGCTGTTATGGTGAGGCGGCTGCACGATACCGGCCGGAGCGCCTGGTATCTGCTGATTTCTTTCATACCTGTTGTTGGAAGTATATGGCTGTTTATCATTTTACTTACGGAAGGGAAGCCCGGTAAGAACCGGTATGGCGATAATCCGAAAGAATCAGGATTCCGTACGGATTTTAATAGAAATAAATCGGTTGCGGTTACGTTGATTATTTCTTCCTTTGTATGGATTTTTCATTTGTTGGCTTCTACCGTATTAAATTGGAATATGTACGGTTGGAATGTATCGCTGTTCCTGTCTTTTTTTACTCCGGTCGGGCTTGCTGTTACCGGCTTTTTATTATTGTACGAAAAGAAATTCACAAATCATGTAGCGTATGCACTTATTGTTACATCCGTTGTCTGGTTTATGTCCGGATTTAATATGTATGGATGGGGAGACCGTATTTTTTATTTGATTACCGGCAATCTGGTATTAATTACTCCGGCTGCGTTGATGGTATTAGCCGTGTCGGCGCTTGAGAAGAAAGACAGCGGAATTATTGTCCCCGTGTTATTGATTGTTGGTTTCTGCATGAGCCTTGTTACGCTTGTTTTTGGACCTCACAGGCTTAATGATGCGGTGGATTTTTTAAGGCTCATAATTGACGCCGTGTCTATAATGGCGCCCATCGGTTTTCTTGTTCTGGCGATACATTTGTTACATAAAAAAACGAAGCGGTTGACAGGGAAAAACGGTTTGGTAAAATCCGGGAATGTGGGGTATGTACAAACCCCGCAAGCCGTTGCACCTCAAAATAATGTAAAAAACGCATCTCCGAATAATGGCGGAAAGGTTTATTACGAACGGGATAATAAAGGTATGCGGATAGAAACCGTTGACCAGTCCATGATATACTGGATGGTGGAGCGTGTCAAAAGCCCGCGCAAAGATCCGTTTGTTTATTATACCTTTAAGCGTGAATATGATGCACGGGCAGCGCTGCTCGAATTGCCGTTTATTCATGCAGCCGCGGATACACGGAAGCTGATTTGTGATGAATTATTCCGTTACGGTTATTTCGCAGTGACGAATGACGGGCAGTTAACGGGGGAATATGACGCATTCATTTCGGGCGCCGATTTTACGTATGACATGTGGGAACAGGCACATGTTGCTTTTGCCCGGCACAATGGCGTGAAAAAAAACGACTTAGAACCCGAACGGAAGACGTCGCTTGCCGCCTCGAATCAACCCGTAGCCGGTAATGCAGGAAATGTAACATTCGTTCGCGAAGACAAGGATTCAACCGCCGTATGGGTCGTCTATAAGGCCCCGTGCAAAGCAGATGCGATAGCGTTTTTATCGCGCCAACAGATTGTGCGTTCGCTGTATTATGTGGTAGTAGAAACGCCGGACGGTAATTTCGGCCGGGATAAGGACGGATTTTACCAGGAGTAAATTATCCTTCCTTTGTTTCTGCAAATTCCATCAGGTAAGCTTTTATAAAACCGTCTATTTTGCCGTCCATCACGCCGTTGACGTCGGACGTCTGGTAGTTTGTACGATGATCTTTCACGCGCCGGTCATCGAATACATAACTGCGTATCTGCGAACCCCATTCAATCTTCATCTTTCCGGCTTCCACTTTGGCTTTTTCCGCCATACGGTGTTGCATTTCCTTGTCGTATAAAATGGAGCGTAACTGGCGCATGGCGTTGTCGCGGTTTTTCGGTTGATCCCGTGTTTCGGTATTTTCGATTAGAATCTCTTCCTCTTCGCCGTTGTAGGGGTCTTTGTAGCGGTAACGCAGGCGTACGCCCGATTCCACTTTGTTTACGTTCTGGCCTCCGGCGCCGCTTGAACGGAACGTGTCCCACGATATGTTTGCAGGGCTGATGTTCACCTCGATGGTGTCGTCAACAAGAGGCGTCACAAATACGGATGCGAACGACGTCATCCGTTTTCCCTGCGCATTGAAAGGCGATACGCGAACAAGGCGGTGCACGCCGTTTTCGCCTTTAAGATATCCATAGGCATAATCGCCCTCTATCTGCATCGTAACGGTTTTTATCCCGGCCTCGTCGCCATCCAGCAAGTTACTTATGGTCACCTTGTATTTACCGGCTTCCGCCCACCGCATATACATACGCATAAGCATCGACGCCCAGTCCTGGCTTTCCGTGCCGCCTGCGCCCGAATTAATCTTCAGTACGCAACTCATCTGGTCGGCTTCTTCGCGGAGCATATTGCGGAACTCCAGGTTTTCGATTCGTTCCTTTGTCCTGTTGTACGCATCATCAACTTCTTCTTCACTGACGGCGCCTTCTTTCACATATTCGTATGCAAGGTTGAGTTCTTCCGCCGCATCGTGCACCTCCTTATAAAGTTCAATCCACTTTTTAATGCCTTTAACAACCCGCATGTGCGCTTCCGCATGTTTGGCGTCTTCCCAGAATGTCGGGTCCTGTGTGCGTAATTCTTCTTCTTCTAACTGAACGGTTTTAGCATCGACGTCAAAGATACCCCCTCAACGCCTGCTCGCGTTCCAACAAATCTTTTAGTTGGTCTGATGTAATCATTTTCTTAAGTTTATTTTATTTCCTGTTGCATTTTGCGGATGCAAAGATAGAAATTTTCATTATAAATACTCATATAATTTGTAGCGCCCCCAAAAAATGTTTTGCCATTGTTTTTTGAAGGCGCGAAACAGCAGGCGCGAAAAAACGAAAAAAAATTGCGTTTGCAGGCGTGAGGGGGTGATATGGGTTGAAAATCGACGCAGTCAACTGTATCCTTTTTTTATTTCCCGGTATTCATTATACGGCGGAAAATACTAACTTTGCAGTCTCATTCAAAAACGAACGACATGGAAACAAAAGTATTCAAACGTTTGCCTTATGGTATTTCCGATTTTAAAAGGATCATCAACGAGAATTACGCATACGTGGACAAAACGCGGTATATCGAAATGCTGGAAAACGAAACCAATCCGAGCCAGTTCT
>JAISYY010000298.1 GCA_031269635.1 Tannerella sp.
GTTACGGTTGTCCTGATAAAAATCAATGCAGGCGGGATACAACTGATTTTTGTTTATACATAAGGTGGTTCCGGTGTTTTCCGGTGGTCATGAAACGAAATGTTGAAAATTAATTGTTAATTATCAACGGTCAATTATCAATTATTAATTATTTTCTTTACCTTTGTCCCCATTATATAGGATAAAAATGGCAACGAAACATAAGAAAAATAAACAAATACAACATAGAAATCAATTTTTTGATTCGGTAAGACATTATACGACAAGTGGACGTGTACACTTTGTTGCAGGTCTTCTGATTTGTTTTCTTTCAGTTTATGCGGGGATTGCGATGATATCATTTTTTTTTACGGGAGCGGCGGATCAAAGTATTGTTGACAATCTTGTGGCGAGCGACCTCGTCTTGAAGAAAGGGACCGTATTGAACTGGGCCGGTGTACGGGGTGCGTATATATCGGATGTTATCATAAACCGCTGGTTCGGTATATCATCTTTTTTCCTGCTTTTTTTCATCGGTTCGGTAGGATTCAGGCTAATGAAACTTTGCCGGATGAATCTTTTCCGGCGTTTTCTGTTATGTTCCGTGCTAACCGTCTGGCTTTCTCTCCTGCTGGCATTTGTGTTTTCCTTTGATAACAGTTCGTTTTTTCATCCGGGCGGCCTCCACGGTTATTACCTGTCGGAATGGCTTACAAATAATATCGGGTATGTTGGCGTAATCCTTTTGTTGCTTGCCGGATTTATACTGGCGGCCATATTCGTAAGCGCTCGAACGATTCCGGCTCTGCAATCAATATTCTCTTTCAAACCCGGCGAGAGGGGGAAAAAAATAACCGGAAAAGATCCTGATATAAGTACGAATAACAAACCGGATGTAAAGGAAAATAGGGAAGAAGAACCGGAAGACGATGACGACAACGAAGTGGTCGATGATGACGGTGAAGAAAGCAATAACGGAGAGGACGAAGAACCGTTTGTTATTGAGGTACCGGATGAAGAAGAAGCTTATGACGAATCCGAATTGGGCGCTTATGACCCGCGCCTTGATTTGTCCAGATACAAATTCCCGGAGATCGGTTTGCTGAAGAAATATGAACAGCCGGACAAACAGGTTGATATGGCAGAGCAGAATGATAACCAGAAACGGATCAAGAAAACACTGGAAGATTTCGGTATCAATATAACATCCATCAAAGCTACGGTCGGCCCTACCATAACGCTTTACGAAGTCGTGCCGGATAAAGGCGTGCGGATCTCCAGAATCAGAAACCTCGAAGATGATATTGCGTTGAGCCTTTCGGCTTTGGGTATACGTATCATTGCGCCGATGCCGGGTAAGGGGACAATCGGAATAGAAGTGCCTAACAAAAATCCCCAGATCGTATCCATGGAATCGGTTGTCGCATCGCGTAAATTTGTGGAATCGAAATATGAACTGCCGATCGTTTTGGGACGTACGATAACAAACGAAGTCTTTATGGTCGACCTGACAAAAATGCCTCACCTTTTGGTCGCCGGAGCGACGGGACAGGGCAAATCCGTCGGCCTGAATGTGATCATTGCATCTTTGCTGTATAAGAAACATCCTGCGGAACTGAAGTTCGTACTTGTTGATCCGAAAATGGTTGAGTTCAATATCTACGAGGATATTGAGCGCCATTATCTTGCCAAACTTCCGGATCAGGATAATGCGATTATCACCAATTTTGAGAATGTAATAGATACCCTCAAGTCGCTCTGTAAGGAAATGGATAATCGTTACGACCTGCTTATGAAAGCCCACGTTCGTAATATTTCGGAATATAACGAAAAATTTATAAGCCGTCACCTTAATCCCGAAAAGGGACATAAGTATATGCCTTATATTGTTGTCGTAATTGATGAGTTTGGCGACCTGATAATGACAGCCGGTAAAGAAATCGAAATGCCGATTGCTCGTATTGCGCAGAAAGCCCGCGCTGTGGGGATACACATGATTATTGCAACACAGCGTCCGTCGACGAACATTATAACGGGTACGATAAAAGCGAATTTCCCTGCCCGTGTAGCTTTTAGAGTATCGTCAATGATCGATTCGCGTACAATTCTTGACGTTCCGGGTGCAAATAAACTCGTCGGACGCGGAGACCTGTTATTCTCGCAGGGAAATGAGACGCTCCGTGTGCAATGCGCGCTGATTGGTACGGATGAGATTGAAAACATTGTCAGATGCATAAGCAACCAGACAGGTTTTGAGACGGCCTACAAACTGCCGGAAGTTTTAGACGAAAGTCCGGCCGGGGAAGGAAATGCGGTTGACCTGTCCAATCGCGATCCTCTTTTTGAAGAGGCCGCCCGTCTGATTGTATTGCAACAACAGGGATCCACGTCTCTTATACAGCGGAAGTTGTCGATCGGATATGCGCGGGCCGGACGCCTGATGGATCAGCTTGAAAAGGCCGGTATCGTCGGAACTTCCGAAGGCAGTAAAGTGCGGCAGGTACTTATTATGGACGAATATGCGCTTGAACAGAAGCTTAATCTTATACAAAGCAACTGAAAGCCGCAGGCGGGATTTTTTTGAATGAAACGAATGTAGTATTTATTGTGCTTTGTCGCTATGTCATCGCGAAAAATAGTATAACTGTAAATTTTAAATATTGAAAAATTTATGATGAAAATAATATGGTATTGTGTAATAATGTTTGCTGTAATGTCCGATAATACGTTTGCACAAGCGGTAGATGCTAAGGATATTATTGAAAAAACATCGCAGAAATATAAACAGTGGAAGGGCGTGGATATCAAATTCACAACCCATATCCGTTCGGACAAAAACGGTATTTCCGAAAGTTTTGAAGGAACGGTTGTGATGAAAAATGACAAGTTTGTTTTAGAAACCCCGGATATGAAAACGTGGTTTGACGGGACTACACAATGGACATACATGCCGCGAACCGGTGAAGTCAATGTGATTACTCCGACGGGAAGCGACCTGCAGTTTCTTAATCCCATGATTCTTTTGCAACGCTATCAAAAAGATTTTAATGTATCGTATATCGGGGAGAGTACTTCCGCCAATGCGAAAACGGCTTATGATATCGCCCTGACTCCCCGGAAAAAAGACGATATTGAAAAAATCGAATTACAGATTGAAAAAAACGTATCGTTACCGGTTAAGCTTGTCGTGACGATGCGCAACGGTATGCATAATGTCATCCATGTGAAAGAGATAAAAGAGGCTGTTCATACGGATGATATTTTCTCATTTCCGGGGAGTGAGTATCCGGATGTGGAGATTATAGATTTAAGATAAGAAAAACGAAATTTGATAAGATAATGAACAAAAACAAAGTTGTGAATAAATTTAAAATTACACTGTTAATTGTCGCATTTGCATTGCCGTCACTGGCTCAGGATGTACCGAAAGTGATTGCCCACCGTGGTTATTGGCAGACATACGGTTCCGCCCAAAATTCAATACGTTCGTTTGAACGCGCTGCCGGGATAGGAGTTTACGGTTCCGAATTTGATGTTCACATGACGGCGGACAGCATCCTTGTCCTGTTTCATGACAACATCATTCAGGGCGTGAACATACAGGCTTCGCCGTATTCCCATATAAAGGACATGAAACTTCCCAACGGGGAATGTATTCCTGCATTGCGTGAATTTCTCGAAGCGGCAAGCCGTATCAGCCCGGATATAAAGCTCATTTTCGAACTGAAGCCGCACGCTACGCCGGAACTTAACCGTGAAGCGGCACGCCGTTCCGTAGAAATGATACGGGAGA
Source organism: Tannerella sp. (assembly GCA_031269635.1). Lineage (GTDB taxonomy): Bacteria > Bacteroidota > Bacteroidia > Bacteroidales > Tannerellaceae > Tannerella. The sequence continues at coordinate 3,773 of JAISYY010000298.1, forward strand.
AAAAATTAGTATACAGAACGGAATTTATAACGTTCAATTTGGATGCCGGAAAGGAATTTATACGCTTGGCGCCGGAAATTCCGGTTTACTATCTTAACGGTGATTGGTCGCCCGGACAACTTAAAAAATGGGGATTTGCCGGGCTTGACTATCATTATGACGTGATGCGTAAAAATCCGAAGTGGTTCCGGGAGGCAAAAACGCTTGGTCTCGGTATTAATGTGTGGACCATAAATGACCCTGCCATCATAAAAGAAATGGCAGACTGCGGCGCTGATTTCATAACGACGGATGTGCCCGCTGATGCATTGTTACAATTGAATCGCGTAAAATAATGACTGATATAAAAGATCACACCATATCCGATGATGAAAACGGAAATGGGAACGGAATCATAACCGGTTTCGTGACGGTTTCCGGTTCCAGACGTAACTGGTATGCGTTGTACACTTTGCCGCGGGCAGAGAAACGTGTAAAGGAAAGTCTTGAACAGAACGGCGTTGAATGTTATTTGCCGCTTCACCGTTCGCCGCGTGTCTGGTCTGACCGTGTCAAAATGATTGATATGCCGCTGTTTAATTCTTACATTTTTGTGAATTGTAAAGTATCTGAAATATTTCAGATGAACAAGATTAAAGGTGTTGTCAGGATCGTATTTTATGACGGAAAGCCTGCCATGATACGTCAGAAAGAAATTGATGCAATGAAAATATTCATCGAGGAAGCGGCCGGTAAAGTATTATGTGAAGGGGATGAAGTCGAGATTCTGACCGGTTCGATGAAGAATATATCCGGGAAAATAACGAAAATAAAGAAAAAATATATTATGCTGCATATTAAACAGTTAATGGCAACTGTTTGTGTCAATCTGGAAAACGTTGCACCATTAAACCGGATTAGATGA
>JAISYY010000309.1 GCA_031269635.1 Tannerella sp.
AGGTTATTCCGGCGCTTTAGCAGGTGGAGATGTGTTACCACAGCATATACAATGATCGTTATCAGCGCCCATGTCTCTTTTGGATCCCACCCCCAGTAACGCCCCCATGATTCGTTGGCCCATACGGCGCCCATGAATGTGCCGATGGTCATCAGGATAAGCCCGATGTTGAGCGAAATCTCATTGATGATGCTTAATTCCTGAACCGGGCCGCGGTAAGCCGGCCGTTTATTTCTGCGGGCGATGCCCATTATGCTTACATTCGTTAGTCCGATCAGGAAACTTATACCGAAGAATCCGTATGCCGACATGATGATTGCAACATGGAACATCAGCCACGGAGACTTGAGTACGGGTACTAACGGATTGATCTGCGGATCCATCCAACTCAAGGTTGAGACGAATAAAATCACCCCGGCAAAAAGCGTCGACAGGGCGAATGTCAGCGGACTGCGGCGCACAAACATCAATCCGGCAAAAACACTTGCCCAGGCTGCATAAACCATTGTTTCGTACGAATTACTCCAGGGCGCATGTCCGCCTATTTTCCACCGCAACCCCATTCCCATCATCTGATAATGGAATACGACCAGTACGATGATTCCCAGGATGCGGATAATCCACATTAGCTGCCGGCGGCGATTCTCCTTAAATACCAGTGCAAAAGAAAACAGTAACAGGAGTCCCCCTAAAGCCAGGTATCCGGTTTTGCACCACCGGAAGACGTCCATCCTGTTATAGCGCAATTCCAGTGCAATCGTGTCCGGCGTCAGTCCCGGCACATTACTTTTTTTGTACTGATAGCCGGAAATCGTCTTCAGTAAACCGTCAGCTTTGTCCCAACTCTGCGATTTGACGGCGGCGCGGACTTCCGTTATATAACCGGTAAAAGCGGTTGAGATGAAAGAAGAATCGCCGTCTGCAAAGACCGACAGATCATCGCCGGGTGCATACCACTTTTGAGCCGGATCGTCCGGCCTGGGAAATAACCGTATCAGTTGCCGGTTCATTAGCTGGTTGAATACGTTGATTTTCTCGTCAAACTTTATCAAGTCCCTGTCGAAAGCCGTCCGTTTATCCGGCATTTTCCGGTAAGCCGCTTCAAGTTTCTCCTGCAACTTATAGGCGCCCGTTGATTCAAAAAGCTCTATGAACGCGCAATGGCCGTGCGTCAAATCGAAATAAAGGGCAAAGTTTTTATCCGGCACGTCGATCAGCGGGACATACATCCACATCTCGGGATATGCGAGCACACTGAGTAGAAACTGATCGGAATCCATCTTCCCGAACTTAGTGTCCTTGTGCAGTTTGCGTAAAACCTCCGAAGAAAACGTATTCACGGGAACAATCCGTCCGGTTACGGTCTGGACGGGTAAACTGCCGAATCCTTTTGCATGTTCCGGCGTGATATGGAGATATTGTACCGTTTCACTCATCTTATCCGTGAAATCATCCGCAATAACTGCCGCAGGACTGCCCGTCAGCAGCAAAATGGCCAATATTTCCCGCTGTTTAAGCTTCCGGTACAAGGTTCGTATACGTCCGTTCTTTGCGGCTATGCAAAGTATGCCGCCCAAAAGCAACAGCATATAGCCTGCATACGTTACGTTGCGGCCTGCCACGTCTTTATTTACCGACAGAACTGTCCCCTTTTCATCCGAATCGTACGAAGCCTGGAAGAAACGGTACCCTTTCACATCCAGTACATTATTCATGTAAACCAGTTCCCGGCGCACTTCCCCATCCACATATACCAAAAGTTCGCTTTCATAAGATGACGGACTCATGGAGCCGGGATAACGTTTTAATGTGAATTTTACCAGTTCCACGTCGAAGGGCAACGGATATATATGCTGTCCGTGACGGGTTTGCGCCACAAGCTCATTACCTCGTTCTCCTTCGCGCAGGTGCATCATGCCCTCTGTTCCCGTTATGTGCGATATAAGCGCCCCCAGCAATATTATAATGAAAGAGAAATGAATCGCGATAAGCCCCGCCCGTTTGCCTGCTTTGTAGAGGCGGTGTTTGATGAAGATTAAGACAAAGTTTACCGCCAGCAGGAACTGCAACAGGAAAAAGACGGGAGAATAGTATATCAGGACTTTCGCTAACACCGAGCCATGCGCTTTTTCAATAAATGTAGCAGTCGCCAGGCCGGCAACATAAACGATTAACAGTACGATCGCTGTCACGTACGAAGAAAGTATTTTTTTTATTTGTTCCATTTTGAAGGAGATAGTTTTTTGAGAAGCCAAAGATAGCGCCTATTATTGTAAATAAAAAACAGTATGGAACAAAAAAGATGTTAAAGTGTTGCAAAAAAGTATGGAAACGGGATATACTCCCATTTCCATACTTTGTAAATGCCGTATCTGCGTTTCACGCAGAGATATTTTCAATATGGAGATACGGAACAACTGCGTCGAGGTCTCCGTCCATCTTCCGACAAAAGTCCGCGGGCAATTTTCATGTGACGTCGTATAATCGCCGGTTTGTCAGCCCTGATTATAAACCGCGTTGTGGCTTCTTACCATCCAATCCTGTCGGCTCATATTCTTCAAATTATAAAGATGATTATTATGTAATATATTGACTTCGCCCGTAGTCTGCCCGTCTCCGGCAGTTGTTTTACCGACGTAAATGTGCTATCCGTCTGCGCAGACGAGCGACAGGTTGACGTAAACGAGTGAACAGGAATTATCAAAAACCGGGCTGTCAGCGTCTGCAGTAAGGTTTACGAACAAAATATTTCTTTACAAAGTGACGGGACTTTTAATTTCACATTCGCAATGCTATTTGATTTTCTCCCTTACATCTGCAAGAAAGTCTTTCATCCGCGCCGTGTCTTTCGCGGCAATGATTTCCTGCAAGGTTGTCAGCCGTTCCTGAATACGCGCTATCTGGTTAG
>JAISYY010000364.1 GCA_031269635.1 Tannerella sp.
TTTTCCACAACGACGGAGCAACGGGCAGTATTTTGAATGTCTCCTACGAAGCGTCCGGTATGCCGAAACGGTTGATCCCGGCGGAAAAGTTGTTCCTGCGCAAGTAGTGTCAAGTTTATGGTGAATTGTCGCTACGTCACCGGCATGATTTTGTTGATGCGTTCCTGGTGACGGCCGCCTTCAAACGGGGTATCCAGGTATGCATCCACGATTCGGGTTGCTTCGTTTTGCGTTACGAAACGGGCGGGAATGACGAGTATATTCGCTTTATTGTGGGCGCTGATGAGTTTTGCCACGTCAACGTTCCAGGCAAGTCCTGCCCGTATGGAGGGGTATTTGTTGAGGGTCATGGCCATGCCGTTTCCCGTACCGCACAGGGCAATGCCCAGCTCTATCTCCCTGTTTGCGATGGCTTCTCCCAGCGCGTGGGCGTAGTCGGTGTAATCGTTTCGTTCGGTCGAAGCGGCGCCGAAATCCATGCAGTTGAAGCCTCTTTGTCCGAGGTGTTTTTTGATAAGCTCTTTCAATTCAAAACCGGCGTGGTCGCTTGCCAGTCCGATGGTTGTGTTTGTAAAATTCATTTCGTGTTTTATTTGATTGGAATGAGGGTAAGGGTTAAACATCAACCGGGTTGTTCCGCCCGGGCATTAACCCTTAACCCTTAACCTTTTTTTATTCTATTGTTTTAACAGTTCTTTGACGGATGCGTACACGTTATCTCCCGTGAAGCCGAGTTTCTGGTCCAACACTTTGTATGGAGCGGAGTAGCCGAAGCTGGGCATACCGTGTATGAATCCGTTATCCCCGACAAGTCCCTGCAGTGTTACGGGCAAACCGGACGTCAGGCCGAAACGCTTGATGCCGCGAGGCAGCACGCTTTCCTGATATTCCGCAGGCTGGTCGCGGAACAGGCCTTCGGACGGAACCGACAAGATACGCACCTTGATCCCTTCGCCGGCGAGTTTCCCGGCACCTTCGACAAGTGTAGCCACTTCCGAGCCGCTTGCCAGCAGGACGGCATCCGGCTTACCGTCGCAGTTGCTGACGATGTATCCGCCGTTTGTGATTTGTTGGGCTTCGATGCGACGGGCGCCGCTTGCAGCCGGCAGGTTGTTTATGTTCTGGCGCGACAGGATAAGGGCGACAGGACGGGCGCTTTCTACGGCTGCTTTCCATGCAAAGATGGTCTCTTCCGCATCCGCCGGACGGAGTACGACGACAGAACGTTGGCCGTGGTGGTTTTTCAGGTGTTCCAGCAGGCGTATCTGCGCTTCGTGTTCAACCGGTTGATGGGTAGGGCCGTCTTCCCCGACGCGGAACGAATCGTGCGTCCATACATAGATCACGTGTAATTGCATCAGTGCGGCAAGGCGTACGGCCGGTTTCATGTAATCGGAGAAGACGAAGAACGTTCCGCATACGGGAATCACGCCTCCGTGCAGCGCCATGCCGTTCATGATACATGCCATGGTGAGTTCGCTTACGCCTATTTGAAGGAATTGACCGGTGAAATCACCTTTCTTAAATGCTTTTGTATGTTTGAGGAAGCCGTCCGTCTTGTCGGAATTACTCAAATCGGCCGATGCCACAATCATATTTTCAACCTGCTTTGCATAAATGCCCAGCATCGTAGCCGATGCGGCGCGTGTTGCAATATTTGCTTTCATCTCGACGGACAGGTAGTCGATACCGGGCATTTTACCGCTTAAAAACAAATCCAGCTTTTCCGCAAGTCCGGCATTTTCGTCACGGAAATTCTTTTCTTTCCAGGCTATTTCCTGCACCCATTTTTTCAGTTCATTCCGGCGTCCGGCGTACAGCGCCTGTACTTCCGGGAAGATGGTAAACGGGTTGGCCGGGTCGCCGCCAAGGTTTTTGACGGTAGCGCCAAGGTCGGCTCCTGCGGCCGACAGGGGTTGTCCGTGTGTGGAAATCGTATTCTCATAACTGTTGCCGTTTGCATCGACGGCGCCTTTTGCCATAACGGTCTTACCGATTATGATCGTCGGGCGGTTCCGTTCGTCGTGCGCCTTTTTCAGCGCATTCCGTATTTCGCCGGCGGAGCTTCCGTTTACGGTGATGACATTCCAGTTCCATGCTTCGTATTTGGCCGCCACGTTTTCCGAGTTTACCTCGTCGACTTTCGTCGAAAGTTGAATGTTATTCGAATCATAATACATGATAAGGTTGTTCAATCCGAGGTGGCCGGCGATGCGTCCTGCGCCTTGCGAGATTTCTTCCTGGACGCCTCCGTCGGAAATATAAGCGTATGTTTTGTGCGCCATCCATTCCCCGAAGCGTGCCGCCATGAAACGTTCCGCGATAGCGGCGCCGAGAGCCATTGTATGGCCCTGTCCGAGCGGGCCGGATGTGTTTTCTATTCCATGCAGGACGTTTACTTCCGGGTGTCCGGGCGTCATGCTTCCCCATTGACGGAAACCCTCCAGTTCCGCCAGGGGCAATAAGCCGGTCAGCGCGAGTGTTGAATATAACATCGGCGACATGTGTCCCGGATCAAGGAAAAAACGGTCGCGGTACGGATGATCGGGTTTCTCCGGGTCATAATTCAGGAACTCGGAATACAGTACGTTTATGAAATCGGCTCCACCCATCGATCCGCCCGGATGGCCGGATTTCGCTTTTTCTACCATTGATGCGGCAAGTATGCGTATATTGTTCGCCGCCATGTTCATTGTTTTTGTTTCGTTCATCTTTTTCAATTGTTAATAGTTAGTTTATAATTTATGTTGTTTATAACCGGGAACGCCGTTATGCGTTCGGAAACGGTTAATTGCAATGTTCCCTTATCAGCCTGTCAACTACCGGATCGCCCAGTTCTTTCGCTTTTTCGAGGTTTTTACATGCATCGTCTTTTTTATCCCGGCGGATAAGGCAGATACCCAGTATGCGATAGGCGGAAGCAAATTCCGGCTCCAGTGCGATCGCTTTTTCCACACATTCCTGTGCTTTGTCCGGATCTTTCAGGCGTAAATAGATGGAAGCCATTTCTGCATGGTAAATAGCATTTTCCCGGTTGAGGGAAATTGCTTTTTCGATATCTTTCAGTGCGCCGTCGAGGTCGTTCGTACGGAATTTAGCCTGTTCGCGGTAATAATAAAACCCGTCGCCGACATCGCCCCCGGTCAGCATGTAATATTTGTCGTAATCTTTGACGGCCAGTTCGTAAAGTCCCGCCTGTATCTTCAGATCCACGCTTTCGAGCACGTATTCCCGTGCTTCGGCGTTGGGGCTCCGGGCAACGGCGCTATCGATCAGCGCTATGACTTCCATGTTGCCGGCGCCTCCGGCCTGCTGTTTGCTTTTTGCCGCAAGATAGTATGACAGGCCGGATGCAACCGGGCTTCGGTTTACGATGGAATATGCGTCGAAGGCCTTTTCGTAATCGCCGTTGTAGAAAGCAATATCACCTTCTAACTGGCGGTATATGGGAAGGTCTTCTACGGATATGGCCTTTTGCAGGTATGCCGTTGCCGTTTTCACGTTCCAGTCCTTATAGCGCAGCGTACTGTCGCCCGTTGCGATTCCGAAAATGAGTTTTGCCTTGTTGAAATAGGATTCTCCCCTGTTTTTCGTTTGTTTTTCGGCTTTCTCCATGTCTGTCCATGCCAGGTCGAGCATGTTGAGCTGTTCATTTCCGGTCGAAGCCAGTTCTTTCCGGTGGTAAGCATAGTGCGCCGCCCGGTTCATATAACTTTCCGCATGAGCGGGAAACGCCGAGATGAAATCGTTCAATGTTTCGAGATACGCAGGGGCGTCTTCCCTCGATGCGTAAAACAACAGCGTTATCTGCGCATCTTCCGCCGACTGGGGCCAGGCTTTGCGTATCCCTATATCCGAATACGTGCGTTTAAACAGATCCATGGAGGCTATCTGCAGGCTTTTTATATAGGCAACCGATATGCCGTACGTTTTTCCCTTACCGGAAGCGTCCGCCTGCGTTAAGGCGAAAACTTCCCCGTCGCCGTTCAGTAGCGGGTAGCCTTCCTGCGATTTGGGAAGCGGCGTCTCAATTTTGTAATAATCATAAGCGCCGTTCACTTTCGTTATTTCCGAGATTGCACCCTGTGTCACGTCCTTCACTTCCTTCGAGGGCGGGATATAGACGGTGGAACCTGAAGGAATCACTGTTTTCGCCTGGGTCAAAAAGGCGGTTTTCCCAGATGCGGCAACCCTGAAGCGGATGACGCCGTACATGTCGTCCGCTCCCAGTATGTGCGTAACCGGCAGCTTTTCGCCGGTGGACGTCGTCACTACCGCCTTTTCCGCATTTATAAACAGATCGTACGCCGCCGCCGCTTCGCCGTTTTCCCGGATGAAAAAGCCGTTGCCGGTTTTGGATATGCCTTCTTTGGTCGTCGTTTCAACGGTTATGATAGCCTTGGATACTTTGCCTGTCCATTTGGGCGGTTTTTTCTGCGCGGTGGCAACTGCAACCACCTGTAACGCCGTGAACAGGAATACGAATACTTTTCTCATCTGTACATTATTATTATATGAATTTTCCATTCTTGAAATACGGAGGACAAAAATAGTAAAAAATCTCGAAACAACACCAAATGCCGGAATTTTT
>JAISYY010000385.1 GCA_031269635.1 Tannerella sp.
CGGCGTTCGGCAATCCCATGGTAAACGTCTGTACGGCGCTCCATTCCGACGGTTTACCTTTTTTGTCCCAAGTGCGGACTTTCCAGTAATAGATTGCCGACGACTTCAACGGTTTTCCGGTATATGGCGTCAAAACAGACTGCGCCGACTTTACTTTACCGCTATTCCAAACGTTTCCCTTATCCTGTTTCAAGGTTTCGGGCATGTCCGACACCAGAATCTGATACGCCGACTGGATAAAACCGCGCTCTTCGGCATACGTCTTCCAACTGAAACAGGGTCGTTGCGTTTCGATTCCAATCGGATTATGTTCTTGCTCACACGTCAAATCGTAGAGCGAAAATACCGGCGTAGCAGCCAGCGGGAATGCCGCACACAGCAGGCAGAATAAGATCATTGCTGTTTGCCGAACCCGGGACGACACCTTATCAACCCTTATGTCTTGTTTATTGTTCATTGTTCATTCTTGTTTATTGTTCATTGTTCTTTATTTCTATTCGCTCTGCCATTTCAACATTTTGATCCCGGTAGCCAGGAAAGCCGATTCATCGGAGTTGTAGTTGTCAAAATCAAATATCGTACTGTTTACTATTTCCTGCGCCCGCGCCGGATTTTTCTTTTCCAGGAGTTTGAGGAGTTCGTAGTCTTTGACGCCATCGCGCATGGCTTCATAGCGCACCGTACTGTAAACGGTTCCGTATGCCGGGTAAACAAGCCAGGCATCGCCTGCCGGCAGCAAACCTCCACCGCCGCCCAGCGTGAATGCGGCGTGATTTTTCCAGTTAGGATATCCGGAAGGCCGGAAATTGAACGCCCAATGCAGGTATCCCGTTATTTTATACTTGTAGTTGATCCAATGCAACAGACGTGTTTGTATCAGCGGCAGTTCAAAAAAACGGTTGGCATAATTGCCCTGTGGATACATGCAGGTATACATCCGGACTTCATTGCCGGCAGCCTGGTGAGACTGCAGGAAAGAATAATCCGTATGACACACACCCGGCTGGGCAACATATACATCCAGCATGTTCATTGCCTGAATATCGCCCCAAGGATCTATGGCTTCGATGATTTTAAGCTGGGGAACCCTGCTCTTGACAAATTGTGCGAGCTGTTTGTAGGCGGTTGTCTGACCACCTTTTCCCGGTTCGTCGGCGAGATGTTGTAAATACATACCTTCCCAGCCCTTACTTTTTATATGGTTATACAAAGCCGGGGCAAATAGCGACAGGAAATTCTGCACCCGTGCGTCCGAAAGGGGCTGTTGTTCCCAAGTTCCTCCTTCCAGCGGGAATTTTATCAGGATGGTACTGCCCGAACGCTCGCCGAAAGCGCCCACTTCGAGACGTTTAAGGTTGCCTTCCTTGATAAGGAAATCCACAAGCAGGTCGAATCTTGAAAAATCGAAGGAATACGTGTTGCCGGAAACGGAACATTGCACATAATCCAGGGGGGAATAGAAGAAATAGGTGTTTTGCCCGGCGTCCCGTGCCTTGTTTGCCAATACCTTAAACAAACTCCAGTAATGGTCGGAAAACGGTTCTACCGACATTCCGTTATTCATCTGCCTCAACTGGTAGTCGCCCACCCACATCCGGTTGGAGAGCCATAACGTTTGTTCGGGCACGGTAACAGGGTATACTTTTGTCGATAGCTGCCTGGTAATGGAGAAATTTTTGTTTTGGACTTTACCGGAAATACTCACCTCTGCATGATAGGTAGCGGGAACAGCGTTGTGCGGGATGTCGTAATTAATCCATACCGGCTGGTTTGTTGCCGCGGGAACCTCTATATATTCAAATTCCTGCAGGTAATCGGGAAAAAGTCCCGACGCAGGTTTCAGCACGTCTTTGGAAGGGTCGGGTGCATATTTTCCTATCGGGTGGTATCCGGTAAATGCCTTGAGCGATGAAGAAACCCGTTGACTACCGCTTATCAGGTCTCCGGCTGTGACCTGCAGGTTACTGATCGGATACTTGCTGCGCACTATCAACTGGAATGAGGCGGTTTCGCCTTTAGCCACATGCGCGGAGTCATCTGTTTCCGGAAAAGTACCCTGTCCCCTGAATATCTTTATCAGGGGATCGACCGGTACGCAGGTGATGTGTGTTTCCGGAGCGGGAGTTGCACTTTCGATTCCAACCGGATTTTCTTCATGCTCGCATCGCAAATCATACAACGAAAACAATGGCGCCGCCGATAAAGATACAACACACAACATGAACAATAAAACTGCACTTTTTTTCATCATCTTTTACCTGTTTTATTGTGTTATTATTATCTAAATCAGTATAGGGGACTCCTAAAAACTATTTTGTCTATTTTGATTTTTATAGGGAGTCGAAATCCCCATTAAAACTCCGAATAAAAATCGTTACAAAGATAATACAAAAAAAATAATACCATTGACATTTTTCAATATTTTTCGCTGAAAAAATATCTATATATCTGTATATTAGCGATATGATTTTCGCAAAATTTTTCAGGAAATTCTTAAAAACTCGTTCTTTTCAGAGGAAGAAGAATAATGTTTAGCAAAATCAAAACAGAAGGATGCTAAAAACAGAAAAAGTTATACTAAAATTTTGTAGATTAAATAAATATTATTAATTCCTTGGTGTAAAACGATAAGAAAATGAAGCGTTTTAAAAGACATAAAGATTACGGTTTTTGGGATCAGGACTTACTGTCCACTCAACTCAAACAAATGGAGGCAAATTGGGCAATAGAAACAAACCCTAAAAAGCAGGACATTTTGTGGACACAGATAGAAGAAACAGAGAAGAAAATCAATGCAATCAGTCAAGAACTTGCCACTATGGAAAATTCCATATTGAACCTCTCTAATTTCCTGAAATATGCCATAGATTTAGTTTATAATCCTTTGGAAATGTGGAAGAAAGCAGAATTAAGGGACAAAAAGAGATTTCAAAATTTGCTCTTTCCACAAGGTTTTTATTTTGACAAAGAAAACAAGCATATTGAACCTCTGGCAGTCAATCAGTTTTTCTCTGTAAACCCTGAATTATCAATGAATTGTGAGCAAAAGAAAAGGGGACTTTCCTGTAAAAAACAAGGAAAGTCCCCTTATGTACTCGAAGGGGGACTTGAACCCCCACAGCCACAATGGCCAAGGGATTTTAAGTCCCTCGTGTCTACCATTCCACCATTCGAGCTTGCGTTAATACGTCGTGAGCGGAAGACGGGACTCGAACCCGCGACCCTAACCTTGGCAAGGTTATGCTCTACCAACTGAGCTACTTCCGCAATAATTTTCATCTTGTTGTCCGAACAGTTCACCTTGTCAAGGTTAGTTTTACATCTAATCTTTTGGGGCAAGGTTATGCTCTACCAACCGAACTACTTCCGCGATGTTTACCGGAAATGCTTCCCGAATAACGGCGGCAAAGGTAATGAAAAAAATAAATATGGAAATAGTTTGTGGGATTTTTTTCAAAAAAAATGCGTTGTTTTATCTTTTTATGTGATTATTCAGTTCGTCTAATATTTGGCGGTAGTTAATAATTTTTTCCAACAGGTCGTTGGGGACATAAAAATAGTGGTTGGACGATTCAAAACCGGTACGGGGATCTTCCATAGCCAGTTGGTAGAACTGTTCGGCTAAGTGCATTTCGTTTTCCACAACAGGCCGGATTTGTCTGGCCAGGGCTTGTTTTTCTTCTATCAAGATACCTGTTTGGCTGTATTTGTCTCTCAATAAGATATAATGTACCTGATTGGAGAAGATGCTGCGCCGGTTCGTGAGATCATCATACGGAATGCCCGTCATCGTAGCGCGATAACCCGTAACCTGCGGGCGCAACAGATTGGCCGGCCCCGTTTGCACAAGTGAGTAGTACACCACCGCGCCGGTAAACGGATATTCACGGTAAGCGCCGCTCATCACTGTCCATGCTTTTCGAGCGTATGGCGCACTTTTTTCCCGTAACGCTTCAATGCCAGTTCGTCCTTCGGCAATCAAGTCCATAACAGGCACAAAAGGTACGGTGGCAATTGTAAAATGAAAATTCGGGAATAAGAATCTTTTAAAGTACGTTTGCAGTACATGAATGAGAAAAAAAAATCTTATTTTCGCCGTCACTCTGTTTGTTTCAATAGTTGACGTTTCATTTACCGTCCATATCATCTCAAGCCGGTTTTCCGGTTAATAGAGAGATTTACGATGACATAAATGAATGTGGAAGATATAAAAAATGCAAAAAGAATGTGGTAAAATTCGTCTGAAACGTCTTATTCCATGAGAGCACAAATATTTTTTTATTTAACATTTAACACCTGCATGCCTATGAAAAAGAAGAAAGTAAGTAAATGAAAATTCAATCACACAACACACCAAAAAAAAGGAAAGGTGTAGCTGACCTTTCCTTTCGCGTTCGGTTGTAAAAAGTATTAATCAATTCAATTATTAAAACTAAACATTTAAGAATGTATGAACAAACTATTATTTAAAAAAATTGTACCACGGCGTCAAAATGTCGCTGTTAAAATTATTAACATCATGAGGATTTACATTTTATTAATGATTATTGGCGTAACACAGGCCATGGGAGTGAACAGTTATTCCCAGACAGCCGTGATAAATCTTCACATGGACAATGCGACCGTCGAAGACGTTATCAACGGTATTGAAGAGCAAAGCGAATTTCGTTTTCTTTATAACAAGAGAATCGTAAATGTCGAAAGCAAGGTATCGATCAAGGTGAGCAATGAGAGCATAACTTCGGTGTTGGACAATCTTTTCCGTGATGCCGACATCTCGTATGCCATCAGCGACCGCCAGATTGTGTTAAACAAGAGAGACGTATTTCTCGCCGTCCTTCCGGCGATAGCCCAGCAAACAGGTAAACGTATCACCGGTACGGTTACTGACGTGAGCGGCGAACCTGTCGTCGGAGCAAACATCTTGGAAAAAGGTACGGCGAACGGCACGATGACGGGTAACGACGGGAATTTTACATTGAACGTCTCGGATAATGCAGTGTTACAGATTTCTTACATAGGTTATATTACGCAGGAAGTAAGTGTATTATCCGGCGGTGGTAAATCTCTACTGATAAGACTTGTGGAAGACTTCCGGACATTGGATGAAGTAGTCGTCGTCGGATTCGGTACGCAGAAGAAAGTGAACCTGACGGGGGCGGTCAGCGTTGCGGACGCGAAAGTATTCAAGGAACGCCCTGTGGCTACGGCTTCGCAAGCCTTGCAGGGAATGGTGCCGGGATTGCTGGTAACACAGTTTGAAGGCGGTCCCTCCTACGACCCCACTATCCAGATTCGCGGTACGGGAACGGTAGGCAAAGGATCGTCGGCGGGCGTGCTCGTGTTGATTGACGGCATGGAAGGCGACATCAACACCCTTAACCCGCAGGACATTGAAAGCGTTTCGGTGCTGAAAGATGCGGCCGCATCGTCCATCTACGGCTCGCGTGCGCCTTTCGGTGTGATGCTGATTACCACCAAAAGGGGGAAAACGGGCAAGCCAACGCTCAACTACAACAACAGTTTCCGCTGGAATACTCCCGTTCACCTGCCCGAACCGGTCGATTCATATACCCTCGCGCTGTATCTGAACGACGTCAGCAGGAACTCGAACCGCAGTAATCTTATCTCGGACGATCATTTGCAACGTATCCGGGATTATCAGGAGGGAAAGATTTCGACCGTTAACATTCCCGACCCGAACAATTCCCAAATCTGGGCGGCGGGCAAACTGTACGCCAACGCCAACGAAAACTGGATAACGAACACGTACAACAGTTGGGTGCTTTCGCAGGAACATAACCTGAGCCTCAACGGCGGCACGGATAAGTACAAGTATTATACGTCGCTTCAGTTCATGGATTTCAAGGGCCTGCTGACGTACAACACCGATCGCAAAGAGCGTTATTCGGGTCTGGCGAAAATAGACATACAGGCTACGGACTGGGCGCAGCTCAATACCAGCGTGCGTTTTATCCGCCAGGACATGTCGCAGCCCTATTACATGCCCAACATGCAGAGTATTGTCATGAACGGCTGGTCGATATTGCCGATGTACGACGACAACGGCTACCTGACCACTTACGGTTCGAATCTGCTGCAAATCCGCGACGGCGGGAACGTAACAAGCCAGAACGACGCCGTTTACCTGCAGGAACAGATTGTGCTTGAGCCGGTAAAAAACTGGAAGACTTTCGGTGAGTTCTACTACCGCAGTGACTATAACCAGACGCACTCCGAGTGGCAAAAAGTATACAATCACAACTATGTGAACGGCGATCAGGCATTGGAAGTGGCGGACAACGGCGTGAGCGAGGCGTTCACCAAGAACAATTTCCTGAACGTCAATCTCTATTCGGAATACACTCATTCGCTTGGCGACCACACGCTGAAAGGCATGGTTGGCTTTCAGACCGAACTGATGAAAACACGTTACATGAATGCTTCGCGCATAGGCATCATGGTGTCTTCGCTTCCCGAAATCGACCTGACAAACGGTTTTGATCCCAACGGCAACCAGGTTACGCCCGGCGTCAATGGCAGGCACAACCACTGGGCTACGGCAGGATATTTCGGACGCCTGAACTGGGATTACAAGCAGAAATATCTGCTGGAAGGCAATCTGCGCTACGACGGCAGTTCGCGCTTCCGCCGCGACACCCGCTGGATATGGCTGCCTTCCGTGTCGGCAGGGTGGAACGTCGCGTTCGAGGATTTCTGGGAACCGTACCGCGATTATCTCGGCAGTTTCAAACTCCGCGCTTCCTACGGTGATTTGGCTAACCAGAACACGGATAACTGGTATCCCACCTATGTAACGCTTACGACAGGCACGAGCAACGGCAACTGGCTGATTAACGGCGCAAGGCCCAACACGGCAGGAGTACCGGGACTCATATCTTCGGCCCTCACATGGGAACGGATACGCACCGTCAACCTCGGCTTCGATTTTGGGGCGCTCGACAACCGGCTGACCGGCTCGTTTGATTATTTCACCCGTTACACGCTGAACATGGTCGGACCGGGTATATCATTGCCGCAAACTCTCGGCACAAGCGTACCGAATACGAACAATACCGACATGAAATCGTACGGTTTCGACCTCGCCGTCAACTGGAACGACCGCCTTAAGAACGGTCTGGGTTACGGTGTCGAACTTAAACTCTCGGACGCCGTATCCCAAATCACCAAATATCCGGGCAATCCGCAGGGATACCTCGACAACGGTATTGGGAGCAATTACAGCGACGGCTGGATAGTCGGCGACCTGTACGGCTACAAAACCAAGGGCATCGCCAAGACGCAGGCCGAAATGGACGCACATCTGGCCACGCTGCCCAACGGCGGACAAAACCAGCTCGGTAACAATTGGCAGGCGGGCGACCTGATGTTCGTGGATGTCAACGGCGACGGTATTATCAACGACGGTACGCGCACCAAAACCGACCCGGGCGACCTCGTCAAGGTGGGCAACACAACGCCGCGCTACAGTTTTGGCATCAACCTCTTCGCCGACTATAAAGGCTTCGACCTCCGCGCGTTCTTCCAGGGAATACTCAAACGCCAGGTTTATCTCGAGGGCTACAACATGTTTTCTATCATGTACCAAAGCAACAACTATATCGTTGTTTACAAGTCGCACCTCGATTATTTCCGCGACGACCCGAACAATCCATTCGGAATGAATACGGATTCCTATTTCGGACGCCCGTATTTCGACCGCTATAACAACTTTGCGGAAGCAGATGCCGGCTCAAGGCGTAAGATGATAGACCGATTCATTCAGGAAGCCTCCTATCTCCGGCTGAAAAACCTGCAAATAGGCTATACGCTACCGTCGTCGCTGACGCAAAAGTTTGCCGTCCGGGACCTCCGCTTTTACCTGTCGGGCGAAAACCTGCTTACTCTTACAAAACTGTTTGAAGAGTTTGACCCCGAAATGGTGGATTATCGCCAGCTCAACAACGATGGCACCAGGAATCAGAACAGTAACGCCCAGGGATTCGGCTATCCGATGATGAAAGTTATTTCAGTAGGTTGCAGTATTAATTTTTAAAACAGAACGATTATGAATAAGATAAAATTTTTCAAGACGATGCTTTTGGTTTTTACGGTGGGCGTTTTCGCTTCGTGCATGGATGATTTCCTCGACCGCGAGCCACTTACGGTGATTACGCCCGAAGTGTTCTATACGGAAGAAAGCCAACTGGCGGCTTTCCCTATCGACTTTATGGGACTGCTGCCCAACCAGAATTATTTCAACGACAGCAGGTATTATGACGACCCGCTGTGCCCCGGCGGTCAGATTTATTACTTCTATGTCTCGGATATGTGGACAGACAATCAGGCAAACTTTCAAGGCACCGACAATATCTATTACGGTTCGAAACGAATCGTCGGAAACGGCGACAGACTGAATAAATGCTTTGAAATGCTGTACAGTATCAATTATTTCCTTGAAACGGTTGTGCCGCGAATGGAAGCAGGCACACTGGAGGGCAACCAAGAGAATATAAGGCATTATATCGGCGAGGCTTATCTGCTGCGGGCATGGAGGATGTTTTTGTCGTATGTATGCTACGGCGACATGCCGATCATACGTAACGTGCTCCCCGACCGGTTCGAGCCGCTGGTTGAAGCCAGCAAGCGTCAGCCGCGCAACGAGGTAGCACGCTTTATCATTTCCGACCTCGACTCGGCGGCCATGCTGATGAAGACCACTTCGCCCGACGGTCGCAGGCAGCGCCCCTCGAGCTATGTCGCACAGATAGTGAAATCGCGCGTAGCGCTGTTTGAAGCCACGTGGCTGAAATATTTCAAGGGTACGGCCTTTGTGCCGAACGGACCCGACTGGCCCGGCGCCGGCACACACCCCGGTTATCAGTTTCCTGCAGGCAGTATCGACGCCGAAATAAACTGGTTTCTGGAGCAGGCCATGACGGCCGCGCAGACCGTTGCCGACGCCAATCCGCTGGTGGAAAACAACGGCGTGTTGCCGCAATCGACGTCCGACCCCGTCAACAAGTATTTCGACATGCTGTGCAACGAAACCGACTACTCCGGCTACAGCGAAGTCTTGCTGTGGAGGGAGTTCAGTCAGCCGCTCGGACTGTATCATAACGGCGCTGCTTCGGCTTCGTCGGGAAACGACGCCTGCGGCATGAGCCGTGCACTGGTCGAAAGTTTCGTGATGAAGAATGGCTTGCCGGTATACGCCGCCGGTTCGGGTTATGCCGGCGACGACTACCTCGAAACGGTGGCTAAAGACCGCGACGACCGCCTGCGCCTCTGGCTCAAGTTGCCCAATCAGGCAAATATCCTGTGGGACCGGTCGATTGTGGCAGCCGGTTACCTGGACGAGCCGCCCTTCCCACCTATTACGTTAGGTGACTGGGCCAAATACATCACCGGCTATGTTTCACGTAAGGGCGCCCCGCAACACGGTAACCAGTATTCACCCCGCTCGCACCGCTCGTGGCTGCCAAGTCCCGCTTTCCGCTCTGCCGAAGCCATGCTGAACTACATCGAGGCATGTTACGAGAGGAACGGCTCGCTCGACGGCAAAGCGCAGGAGTATTGGCGTACGTTGCGCACACGCGCAGGCGTTGACCCCGATTTCAACAAGACCATCGCCGCTACCGACATGCAAAAGGAAGCCGCAACCGGTAACTGGGCGGTATGGTCGGGCAGTCAGATGGTGGACGCTACGCTGTTTAACATCCGCCGCGAACGCAACAGCGAGATGTGGGGCGAAGACCTGCGCAAATACGACATCCGCCGCTGGCGCTCTTTGGACGGACTGATAAACAGTCCCTATCACATTGAAGGGTTTAAGATATGGGGACCAATGAAAGATTTGTACGAGCAGGCTCGCGCGGGAAACCCGGCTCAATATGCCGAACTGCGTTACGGCACAGCCGACGCTACCATATCTGATCCGGCAAACAGTCTGTACCTTCGTCCGTATCAGATATATGCGTCAAATACGCTGTATAACGGTTTCCGGTGGAAGATGGCATGGTATCTGTATCCGGTAGGTCTTCAGCGCTTTGTGGATTTGACTCCCGATGGCGACATATCCAAGTCGCCCCTTTACCAGAATCCCGGATGGGGTCTCGTAGCAGGACGGGAAGCCGAGTACTGATAGCGTTAAGAGTCAT
Source organism: Tannerella sp. (assembly GCA_031269635.1). Lineage (GTDB taxonomy): Bacteria > Bacteroidota > Bacteroidia > Bacteroidales > Tannerellaceae > Tannerella. The sequence goes on from JAISYY010000385.1 coordinate 10,161, forward strand.
CGGGAAAAAAGTGAAATGACGGCCCGGATTGCTTCCGGCTGAGCCGCCGCAATGACGGAAAGTATGCCGCGTTATTGCGAACCCGCAGGGTGAAGCAAACCAGCCAATGTCATTATGAACTGCGAGGCACGAAGCAGGAAGCAATCCGGATAGGGTCTGCGCTTATTCCGGATTGCTTTACTGCTGCGCAGTCAAATACCTTATAAAGGACCGACACGGCAAAAATAACGCTGTTTTATTTGGAAGATAGAATTTTAGCGTCTATTGCCGGTGTTTTCGGCAGATGTGATTTCGCTGAACGAAAACCCGTTTATGGGCAGGCTTATGTCGCTTGATTTCGCGACGGCGATTGCCATCCTGCTCTCGCCGCTGGACGTGGATTTCGCCGCTCGCCGTGTTCGAATACGGTACCGAAACGCTGAAATACCTGATGGTGATGCTCGCTTACATGGGCGTGATGTTCGTGCCGGCGATTGTCCGGTTTGAGCGGTATGATGTGAGGTAGTCCGAGGAATTGGGCGTGTCAAAAGCAGGTGTTTCCTGTGACGGCGAAATATATTTCAACTTATTCACATGCAAAAAGTCCGGCTATCCCGTGATAGCCGGACTTTTTTTTGAAAAGATTGTCTATAAGCTGCGGAAACGGGTTTGTTACTTT
>JAISYY010000011.1 GCA_031269635.1 Tannerella sp.
ATTACTTCCGGAAATGCAATCGGGAAATTATTGATTGGTCCGCTGTTTGGTTTCATTGCCGGTTGGCTGATTGATAAATACGGCCCGCGCTCGCTCATGATGACCGGTATCGTATTTGCGGCTATAGCCCTCGTCGGGTTGAGTTTTACGGCTTCTTTACCCATGTTTTACACTTTTTTTGTGTTCAATGCACTGGGTTATGTTTTGGCAGGCCCTCTTCCCTGTCAGGTGCTTATATCCCGGTGGTTCGATAAAAACAGGGGAAAGGCTATGGGGATTGCCTATCTTGGCATCGGCGCCGGAGGTGCGTTGGCGCCGTTGGTGTCATCGGGTTTGGAATCATCTTTTAACGACTGGCATACGGCGCTGGCGTTATTAGGTGTTTTAGTGCTGCTGCTGGCTTTCCCTTTTGCATTTTTCATCAAGGATCCCAAAACGCCGCCAGCGGCAGGCAAAAGCAGCCAAAACACAGCCGTGCCGGTTAAAGATATTCTTCGTAACCGTAACTTTTATCTTTTAGGTATCGGCAGCATGTGCTCCATAGGCGCGGTGGCCGGGGTGAACCAGCATTTGAAACTGTATTTGCGCGACTTTGATTTCGGGCAGTCCGAAGCGGCGCAAGTGATGTCGCTGGTATTGCTTTCCAGTTTGGCCGGAAGGGTGCTGATGGGTTTTCTTGCGGATTTGATTAGCCGGAAATACGTGATGATGATCATTTACACCATTGTTGCGTTTGCCATACCCTTACTGTTAGTCCCGGACTTTTCGGGAAGGATTTACATATTTGCCGTTATATTCGGCATCGGGCTTGGCGGTGATTACATGATTATTCCGCTTATTGCCGGTGACCTGTTCGGCGTGAAAGCCCTGGGGCGGACGATGGGAATTATCCTTGTTGCCGACGGCATTTCGGAAGCGCTTTTCCCGATGTTTGTCGGGATGTTTCACGAAGGCGCGTCGCACGGTTATACCGCCGGATTTATAATGCTTATCGGCGTCGCGCTGCTGGGATTGCTTATCGTGTCCTTCCTGCCGAAAACGGGAAACGCGGAAACAGTGAAAACATAGCTTATTTTAGAACCGTATGATAATTGATTTTGAATTAAAACCCGAAGGATTAAAAAGCAAACTGGATAATTTTTGGAAGTTGTCCGGCGAAAAAATTTTAAGAATAGAATCGGAGTATGATCCGGCCGGAGGCGCTCCTGTGTTTACCGTTAACGGAAAATATTCCACAAGAGGCTGGACGGAGTGGACGCAAGGTTTCCGGTACGGGTCTGCCGTTTTACAGTATGAAGCTACCCGCAATGATGTTTTTTTGAATATCGGACGCGAGCATACGGTAAGTAAAATGGCTCCCCACGTCAGCCATACGGGAGTGCACGACCATGGTTTCAACAACCTGAGCACTTACGGAAACCTGCATCGCCTGATGAAGGAAGGGAAAATCCTTCAGAACGACTGGGAACAGCATTTTTACGAACTTGCATTGAAAGCGTCCGGAGCGGTGCAGGCAAGCCGCTGGAGCAAAACCGCCGGTGGAGGCGGGTATATTTATTCGTTTAACGGGCCTCATTCCCTCTTTGTCGACACGATTCGCTCCTGCCGGGTGTTGATGGTGGCGCACAGGTTGGGACATTACCTTCCGGGAGAAAATGACGTGCGGATTTCCCTGTTTAAAAGGGGAATAGAGCATCTGTTGTCGACAGCCCGTTATTCTGTTTTTTATGGGGAAGGACGCGATGTTTATGATGTTTGGGGACGCACGGCGCATGAATCTGTCTTTAATACGAACGACGGCAATTTCCGCTGTCCCAATTCGCAACAGGGATACACCGGGTTTTCGACCTGGACGCGCGGTTTGGCCTGGGCGATGACGGGCTTTGCCGAAGAACTGGAATTTTTGGATACCGTCGCCGACGGGGAATTTGAAAGCGCCGGGGATAGAAAAGAGATTACGGAGAAATTGCTGAAAGCGGCAAAAGCCACCTGTGATTTTTACATCGGTAATACTCCTGCGGACGGCATTCCGTTTTGGGATACCGGCGCCCCCGGATTGTCAAAATCAGGCGATTATCTCACCCGTCCGTCCGATCCTTACAACGGGTTCGAGCCGGTCGACAGTTCAGCCGCTGCCATAGGCGCACAAGGTCTGTTGAGATTAGGCCGCTATTTGGACGGCAAAGGTTCGCCGGAAGAAGCGAATCGCTATTGGCAAGCCGGTCTGACCGCGACAAAAGGTCTCCTGGCGGCTCCTTACCTGTCGGAAAATCCCGAACATCAGGGGATATTGCTACATTCGGTGTACCATCATCCGAACGGTTGGGATCATATTCCGGAAGGACGGAAAGTTCCCTGCAACGAGTCGAGCATGTGGGGCGACTATCATATCCGTGAATTAGCCCTGTACTTGTCGAGGATTATTTCCGGCGAATCTTATTATACATTTTTTAATGGAGTTATGTAGAATATGGCATCAGAAATTAAGGATTTTTCCAAACTTTGTATTCATACCCTTACCACCAGGCCCTGGGGTATTGAGGACTGCGTAAAAAACTACTCGAAAGCGGGCGTGCACGGTATAACCGTGTGGCGGAACGTGCTTGAAAACAAAAATCTTAGCAGCGTAAAATCTCTTTTAGACGATTACGGTATGCAGGTTGTTTCATTATGCCGCGGCGGCTTTTTCCCTTCGGTGGACGCGGCGAAGCGTCAAGCCGCGATAGACGACAATCTTTTCGCTATTGAACAGGCGGCTGCTATCGGAGCACCCTTGATTGTACTTGTTTGCGGCGCGGACGGAAGGCAGTCGCTCGAAAAATCGCGGGAGCAGATTCTTGAAGGGATAAATATTATTTTGCCTGCAGCGCAAAGTGCAGGGGTAAAACTTGCCATAGAGCCGTTGCATCCGATGTATGCGGGCGATCGTTCGGCGGTAAATACCATAAAGCAGGCGAATGATATGGCGGAAACAATCAATTCGCCGTCGGCAGGCGTTGCGGTAGATATCTATCATCTTTGGTGGGACGATACGCTTCAGGCGGAGATACAGCGCTGTGCCGCTCACGGTCATTTGTTCGCCTTTCATATCTGCGACTGGAATGTGCCGACTGTCGATTTTCTCAATGACCGCGGATTGATGGGTGAAGGTTGCATCAATATTCCGCAGATACGCTCATGGGTGGAAGATGCCGGTTTTAACGGATTTAATGAAGTGGAAATCTTTTCCGAAAAGTTTTGGGCTACGGATCAGCATGAGTATCTGGAAAAGATAAAGCAAGCCTATTTAACAAAAGCGTAAATCGTATGAAAATAGGGAATTGGGAATAGGGAATTGGGAATTGGGAATTGGGAATTAAGAATTGAGCGATGCGGAATGAACAGGATATGACGGTTTTTTTGTTGTCCATTCGGGGGCAACATGTCGGTAGAAACAGGCAATTTTTCAATGTGCCGTTCCATACGGGGAACGAACCCCTGACAAGGTTTAAAATCCAGTTTGGACTAAAGGAACGGAAGCGGGGTGCGGGGTGTTTTTTCTATCGGCATTGTGTTCCCGGCGGGACACCGGAAATTTCGTATCTCCCCATTCCCCATTCCCCATTCCCCATTCCCTATTCCCTATTCCCCATTCCCTATTCCCCATTCCCCACTTTTAAACATAAATTTATAAAGAAAAATGAATGAAGTAACAATCCACAAAACAGGAATTATTATGAATGGCGTAACAGGCCGTATGGGAACGAACCAGCATCTGTTGCGTTCCATTGTTGAAATCATTAAGCAGGGCGGTGTGCAGGTCAGTCCTTCCGAATTTATTATGCCCGACCCTGTACTGGTCGGACGTGATGCGGTAAAACTGCAAAAACTGTGCAGGATTTCGGGAATTGAGAAGATGACCACCCGTCTTGACGATGTAATCAATGACCCCGGTTATCCGGTTTATTTCGATGCACAAACTACCGGCCGGCGTGCCGACGCGGTAAAAAAAGCCGCTAAAGCCGGTAAGCACGTGTATTGTGAAAAACCGGTAGCTACGGATACAGCCGCGGCTCTTGAGCTTTATGATGTATGCGAAAAGGCAGGCGTTAAGCATGGAGTGGTGCAGGACAAGCTTTGGCTACCGGGTTTGCTGAAACTGAAGCGTTTGATTGAAAACGGTTTCTTCGGCAAGATACTTTCGGTACGCGGCGAGTTCGGTTACTGGGTGTTTGAAGGATTCGGCGTGCCGGCACAGCGTCCGAGCTGGAACTATCGCAAGGAAGACGACGGCGGTATCATCATGGATATGTTGTGCCATTGGAGATATGTACTGGACAACCTCTTTGGTCATGTGAAAGCCGTTTCTTGTCTTGGCGCTACACATATCCCCGAAAGAGTTGACGAACAGGGGAAAATCTACAAGTGTACGGCAGATGACGCGGCCTATGCTACGTTTGAACTCGAAGGGGGCGTGATAGCGCACTTTAACTCGTCGTGGACTACCCGTGTGAGGAGGGATGATTTGCTCACGCTCCATGTTGACGGAACCAAAGGCTCTGCGGTAGCCGGACTGCGCGAATGTTGGACGCAGCATTACGGGAATACGCCCAAGCCCGTATGGAATCCGGATATTCCCAATCCGGTCAATTTTTATGAAGGATGGTCTAAGGTGCCGGAACAGGAAACATACGACAATGCGTTCAAAGTGCAGTGGGAGCTGTTTTTAAAGCATGTTGTGAAAGGCGCTCCTTTCCGCTGGAATCTTCTTGAAGGAGCAAAAGGAGTACAGCTTGCCGAAAAGGGACTTGAAAGCTGGAAAAAACGATGTTGGGTGGACGTTCCTCGAATCTATTAAATTAAGAATTGGGAGATGCGAAAAACAGCTTTTATTACCGGGGGAACGCGCGGTATCGGTTTAGGGATTGCCATGGAGTTGGCAAAGGCAGACTTTGACCTGGCGGTCAATGGTGTGCGCGAAGAAGACGCAGTGAAAAATGTGCTTGCGGAGTTGAGCGGATATGGAGTGCAGGTCATTTATGTTCGTGGCGACGTGTCGAAAAAAGAAGACCGTGCGCGGATGGTCGATGTGCTCTTTAGCCGGTTCGGTCATATCAATATACTGGTCAATAATGCAGGAATTGCGCCTCCGGAGCGGAAAGATATTCTTGAAGCATCGGAGGATATTTTTGAATATGTACTGCGTGTAAATTTACAGGGGCCTTACTTTTTGACTCAGTCAATCGCAAACAGGATGATTGAGTCGAAAAAGAAACAGCCGGATGCGTTTTTTTCAATAATCAATGTTTCTTCTATTTCCGCAAAAGTGGTATCGACAAATCGCGGCGAATATTGTATCTCGAAAGCAGGAATTGCGATGGCTACCCAACTCTGGGCTGCACGCTTGGGCGAATACGAAATCCCGGTGTATGAAATACAGCCGGGAGTAATAAAAACAGATATGACAGCCGGCGTTAAGGATAAATATGACAAGCTTTTTGGCGAAGGATTGGCCGTACAGCAACGTTGGGGAACTCCTGCCGACGTCGGCAAGGTTGTGGCTGCGATGGCAAACGGCAATCT
>JAISYY010000016.1 GCA_031269635.1 Tannerella sp.
CCGGACGGTTCCTACAAAGTCGAACTCGAACGCGACATAAGTTACGTGATGATGGCAAGCGCCCCCGATTACCTGAACCGGCATTTCGAACTGAAAACCGACCCCGACGAACGGGACGAAACGTATTACGTGGATTTCTACCTGTCGCCCATCCATAAACCTACCGCCGTGGAAAATATTTTCTACGCCTTCGATTCGGCAATCCTCCGCCCGGAATCGAAAGAGGCGCTCGATGAAATCATTCAAGTGCTGAACGACAATCCCAACATAACCATAGAAATGGGTGCGCATACCGACCGGAAAGGTTCCGACAGCTATAACGAAAGATTAGCGCAACGACGCGCACAATCGGTCGTGGACTACCTGATTGAAGCCGGTATCCCGGCAGACCGCCTGACGGCCAAAGGCTACGGCGAATCCGAACCGAAAACCGTGACAAAGAAAATGGCTGAAGAAAATGGTTTTCTCCAAGAGGGAGAGGCCCTTACGGAGCCGTACATTCTCCGTCTGACGCCGGAACAGCAGGAAATTGCCGACCAGTACAACCGCCGGACGGAATTTAAAGTAACCGGAATAACCTACAACCTTTATTAAAAAACAAATATAAAAAAGTAAATCATGGGAGAAACGTTATATTTCAGTCCGCTGTCTTTTCCGGTATATGTGATGGCAAAACCTGCCGGCCCGATGTGCAACATGGATTGCGAATACTGTTATTACCTGGAAAAAAGCGAATTATTTGCCGGGCGGGGAGGCTATAAAATGCCGGAAGACCTGCTGGAACGCTTCACCGACGAATACATAAACTGCCAGACTTCGCCCTTCGTACAGTTCACCTGGCACGGAGGCGAAGCCCTGCTCCGCGGTCTGGACTTTTACCGCAAAGCGATACACCTGCAGCAACAGTACGGACGCGGACGTGAAATATCAAACTGCATCCAGACAAACGGACTGTTACTGAACGACGAATGGTGTCGTTTCTTCAAAGACTATAATTTCTTAGTCGGCATCTCCATCGACGGGCCGGAAAGGATTCACGACCGTTACCGTAAAGATTGCGGCGGACGGGGAACGTTCAAACGTGTGATGCGGGGGATTGAACTGCTGCAGAAACATGGCGTGGAATTTAATACGTTATCTGTAATCAACGACTATAATGCCGGGTATCCGGTTGAGATATACCGCTTTTTTAAAGAAATAGGAAGCCGCTACATGCAGTTCTCGCCCATTGTGGAACGGTTGGGCACACGGGATGACGGACTTGAAATGCTCACAGCCGACGACCGGCCCGGCGACAGCGAAATCGCTTCCTGGTCGGTCAATCCCATTGCTTACGGGAATTTTTATATCCGTATGTTTGACGAATGGGTGCGCCACGACGTCGGACAGTTTTACGTGCAACTTTTCGACGCCACGCTGGCCGGAATGGTCAACGAACAGCCCGGCGTATGCATCTATGCCAAAACATGCGGCCATGCCCTCGCTATGGAACATAACGGAGATGTTTACGCATGTGATCATTTCGTATATCCCGAATACCGCAGAGGTAACATCTTACACGATTCGCTTGTAAGCATAACGCTTTCCGGCGAACAAACACGGTTCGGTAACGACAAACGCGACCGTTTACCCTCGCAATGCCGAGCCTGCCGTTTCCTGAACCTTTGCAACGGAGAATGTCCGAAAAACAGGATAGCGACAACCCCCGACGGTGAATATGGCCTGAATTACCTTTGTCCCGGCCTCAAACTGTACTTCAAACACGTATATCCCTACATGGAATATATGGCGGAAGAACTGCGTAACCAAAGACCTCCGGCCAATATCATGACGTCCGGCCTGGTATAATCCGCCTGCCCCTCAATATTTCCCGTTTCCCGGGCGGGCCGGGTAAACGCTCTACGACAAACCCGGCCGACTGCATCGCCCGGCGAACAACGCCTTTCGCACAGTAAGTCGTAAGAATCGCACCGTCGTCAGCATGTTCATATATTTTCCGGAAACCGTCTTCCGTCCACATCTCCGGTTGTTTCTCCGGCGAAAACGCATCAAAATAGATCACATCAAACGTTTCCTGTAATTCATACACGGTAAAATCAGCATTTACCTTACGAAGCGTAAAGTAAGAAGTAAGCGCCAGGTCCTCACCCCAGCCGGAAAGATGTATTCGTTCAAACACGCCGCTCCCGTCCCCAAACATCCCCGCATAATTAAGTTGCAACGCCTTGTCAACAGCCAAAGGATATAATTCTAAAGCCGTATAATGAATCTTTTTCCCCTGATTTTTCCCCTCAAGTAAAGTCAGGTAAGCGTTCAACCCCGTCCCGAAACCAATCTCCAGCACCTTTATTTCCCGCTGCATCAAAGCGGCTTCCCGACCTCCCTCCCTTTCAAAAGATTTAAGTCCCGCATCTATAAAAATATGTGATGATTCCCGCATCGCACCGTGAGTTGAATGATAACATTCGTCAATCTCCGCTACATGCAACGTATGAGAACCATCCTCCGTCAATCTTATTTCCGTCTGCATCACATTAAAAATTTGCCCAAACATACAGGAAAAAATCCGGTTATACAAACGCCATCATCTATAATAAAGATACATAGAAAAGAACTTAAACAAACAACCGGAAGAAAAAAACAGGAAAATACTTGGAAAAAGAAAATATAAAAACTACTTTTGCACCCGCAATTTCGTTAAAAACAAAACTGCCGATTTTCAAAGTCTTCGTAGCTCAGTTGGTAGAGCAAATGACTCTTAATCATTGGGTCCAGGGTTCGAGTCCCTGCGAGGACACAGGTGTTTCGGTTGACAATGAGGCCAATACAAAAAGTATCCGGCCTC
>JAISYY010000029.1 GCA_031269635.1 Tannerella sp.
GTTGCAGCGCAACCGAATATTGGGTCGCCAAATATCATCCTTATTCTGACCGACGACATGGGATTTGGAGATGTAGGCGTTTATGGCGGCAAATTTGTTCCCACGCCTAATATCGACAAAATGGCGGACGAAGGCATAAGGTTTACGCAATATTATAGCGCCGCCCCGATCAGTTCGGCATCAAGAGCAGGATTGTTGACCGGTATTCATCCGGCAAACCTGCATATTACCAGCTATCTTCAGACGCGCGAAGGCAACAGGGCAGCCGAAATGGCCGACTTCCTCGACCCTGATACGCCGACGCTGCCACGCGCCTTGCAGGCAGCGGGTTATAAGACAGGACATTTCGGCAAATGGCATCTGGGTGGCGGACGCGATGTGAAAAATGCTCCATCAATCGCTAAATACGGTTACGATGAATACGTCAGCACCTATGAAAGCCCCGACCCTGACCCGCTTATAACAGCAACTGAATGGATATGGTCGGCTAAAGACAGTATCAAAAGATGGAATCGTACGGCTTATTTTGTTGATAAAACGCTCGACTTCCTGAAAAGAAACAGCGGACAGCCCTGTTTTGTCAATTTATGGCCCGATGATATGCACACGCCATGGGTAGGCAATGAGGAAGAACAACAACTATTTCCCGGCGACGAGAGCAGCGAAAAGAATTTCCGCACCGTCCTGATTGAGTATGACCGGCAGATGGGGCGGTTGTTGGCCGGATTGAAAGAGCTGGGTATCGACAAAAATACCATCGTTATTTTCACAAGCGACAATGGCCCCGCTCCGAGTTTCCGGGGCAGTCGCGCGGGAAATTACAGAGGCTGTAAGGCTTCGTTGTATGAAGGAGGCACACGCATGCCGTTCATCGCCTGGAGTCCCGGCCGGTTGCTTCCACACGCCAAAGTCGATAACACGTCCGTCATCAGTGCACTTGATTTATTTACCAGCCTGTGCAATATAGCGCATGTAAGACTGCCCGGCAATTACAAAAGCGACGGCACAGACATGAGCCACGCACTTGTCGGCAAGCCACAACAGCGCGACAAAGCAATCTTCTGGGAATACAGGCGGAATGACAGTAAAGCCTTCCCCCAACCGGCAGACAAAGACATCAGTCCGAATTTGGCCGTTCGCGAAGGTGACTGGAAACTGTTGATAAATGCCGACGGCTCCGGCTTAATGTTATACAATCTTCACGAAGACCCGCGGGAGACAATGAATCTCATTGAAAAATATCCCGGCAAGGCCTCCGAACTCAAAGAAAAAATCCTTGAATGGAGGCGTTCTTTCCCCGAATTAAAAAATCAGGAAATATCCGGTAAAACATCATTAACAAAGAGTCCGGTTTTCGATAATATCTAAAAATATAAGCAGATGAAAAAAATAAAAAAATTAGCACCTTGCTTATTGTCGTCGCTGTCGTTTGCGGGTATAGCGGCGGAAAAGCCGAATATTGTCGTTCTCATTGCCGACGACCTTGCTACGAACGAATTAGGCTGCTACGGCGGACAAAACATCGCTACGCCCAATATCGACCGGATAGCCGGCGAAGGTGTACGGTTCACGAACAATTTTGCATCATGCGCAATGAGCGTGCCTATCAGGGCTTCGTTATATACAGGCCTGTATCCTGTGCGGCACGGCTCGTTCCGCAATCACAAAAATTCATTCCCTGATATCCAAAGCATAACGGCCTGTCTTCCGGCAACGGGTTACCGCGTGGGGCGGACAGGGAAAAGGCACACGTTACCCCACCGGGTTTACGAGTTCGAAGAAGTGCCCGGTTTTGAAACAGATTGCGTGTATCCGTCGGCAAACTATACAACGGCAGGCATAAAAGAATTTATTACAGGCAGTGACCAATCTTATTGCCTGTTTGTCTGCAGCACGAATCCGCATGTCCCATGGACGGAAGGCGACCGCAGCAAAATTGATGCGGATAAAATAATCCTTCCGCCAAATCTGGTTGATAATAGAGAAACACGACAATTATACCGCAACTTTCTGGCCGAAATCGGCGCTCTGGACGAACAGGTTGGCGCCGTACTCAAAACGCTTGAAGAAACAGGGCAGTTAGATAATACACTGGTGATGTTTCTCGGCGAACAAGGCCCGCAGTTTCCTTTCGGCAAATGGACCTGTTATTATTCCGGTCAACATAGCGCATTAGTAGCGCGTTATCCGAAGAAAATCAAGGCAGGAACGGTAATCGGTGCGATCGTGCAGTACGAAGACGTCATGCCGACACTGCTCGAATTTGCAGGAGGCGCACCCATCGAAGGAATTGACGGACGAAGCTATCTGCCTGTGCTTTTCGGGGAAAAACAGGAACACCGGCAGTGGGCTTACGGTATCCACAACAATATCCCGGAAGGTACCTCCTACTCTATCCGCAGTATTCAAGACAAACGTTACAAGTTGATAATTAACTTAACACCCGAAGTTCCCTATTTCGAAAAACACATGATGAACGTAAACGACAGGGAGCAGGTGTGGGCGAGTTGGACGGAAAGCGCCAAAACCAACCGTATTGCCAAAGAAACAGTCGACAGGTTTACCAATCGTCCCGCCATCGAATTTTACGATTTGGAAACAGACCCGTGGGAACTGAAAAATCTCGCCGGCGACGCTCAATACAAAAACAAAATAGCCGAAATGAAAGCCGAACTTGAAAAATGGATGAAACAGCAAGGCGATAAAGGCGCCGAACTGGATAAGTAAGAAAAGACGCTTGTTATTTTGTAATCCCCGTAACTTACACTATATTTGCTGGCTTTTGAATAATAAACGATGGAGAATCAAACAAATAAAAGACTTGCGCTTTTGCGTGATTATATGCGGGAAAAGAACCTGCAGGCATTCATCATTCCTTCTACGGACGCCCATATAAGTGAATACATACCCGAATACTGGGAGTCAAGACGCTGGATCAGCGGGTTTACGGGATCGGCGGGAACTGTGGCCGTAACGCTCGGTAAAGCCGGGTTATGGACCGATTCGCGCTATTTCCTGCAGGCCGCCGGCGAACTTTCGGGCAGTGATATTGTTTTGTTTAAAGACCGCCTTCCCGGGACAGTCGGCATTACGGACTGGCTTAAAAGCGAACTGGGCGATGGCGACCGTATAGGGATAGACGGCAATGTGTTCCCGGCTAAAGAGGCGTTAAAATTAAAAGCGGAAGTTGAACCGGCGAACATAAAACTTGTCCCCGGCTATGACCCTTTTGATGAAATATGGCGCGACCGCCCCTCACTGCCGGAGCATAAGATTTCGCTACATCCGGTTGAGTTAACGGGAGAACCGGCACACCGGAAAATTGAACGCGTACTGGCCGAAGCGGAAAAGCTGGAATCCGATTCGGTATGGATCAGTACATTAGATACGATTGCATGGCTGTTTAATATCCGGGGAAACGATGTGCCGTACAGCCCGGTTGCCATAGCTCATGCATTTATTTCACGCAACGAAAGTATCCTTTTTGTCCATGCGGACAAGGTCTCGCCGGCCGTCGCCGAATCTCTCAAAAAAGAGGGCGTTAAAATTGTTGATTATCGTCAAACGGGCGATTTCCCGGCCAAAATATGCAACCTGTCGGTTTGCTTAGATAGCAGTAAAATATCGTTTCGCCTGTACAGCGCAATATCGGAACGCAACCGGGTCGTCGACAGTTTATCAATTGCCGATATGCTCAAGAGCGTAAAAAACGAAGTGGAAGCGGACGGTTTCCGCCGTTGCATGATCCGTGACGGGATAGCCCTTACCGGATTTTTTATATGGCTGGAAAAAGCCGTTCCCGAAGGTATCGTTACAGAATACAACACAGGTCTCAAGCTGAAAGAATTAAGAAGCGGACAGGAGAATTTTGCAGGAGAAAGTTTTCCGGCGATTGCCGGTTATGCGGCAAACGGGGCAATCAACCATTACCATCCCGGTGCGGAACACTGCCTGACGGTCCGCCCCGAAGGGCTTTTGCTGGTTGATTCGGGCGGCCAGTACCTCGACGGGACAACTGACGTCACGCGAACGGTCGCCCTGGGACCTGTAACCGAGGAGATGAAAATAGATTATACGCTCGTGCTCAAAGGCATGATCGGACTTTCCAAAGCGGTATTTCCGGCCGGTACGAGAGGCTCACAGATTGACGTGTTAGCCCGGAAACCGTTATGGGAATATGGCGTCAATTATTTGCATGGCACCGGACATGGCGTAGGACATTACCTCAACGTTCACGAAGGGCCTCAAAGCATACGCCGGGAAGAAAACCCGGTTACAATGCTTCCGGGCATGGTTGTTACCAATGAACCCGGCATTTACAGGGACCATCAATACGGCATCCGGACGGAAAACATGATGCTCACGACGCTTGCCATGACCACCGGCTACGGCGATTTTTACAGGTTTGAAACGCTCACCCTCTGCTATATTGATACAACCCCGGTTATAAAAGAGATGCTGACCGGCGAAGAAATCGCATGGCTTAATGAATACCATAAGATGGTGTACGAAAAGCTTTCCCCTTATTTGACGGACGAAGCGAAAAACTGGTTAAAACAAAAAACGGCAGAGATATGAGCACATTCGGCAAATTCCCACGCACTTTCTGGATCGCGAATACGATTGAATTGTTTGAACGCTGGGCATGGTACGGTTTTTTCTTTTTGTTTGCCAACTACCTGACCGGGTCTTCCGACCTGGGCGGGCTGGAATTTTCACAAAGCCAGAAAGGGACGATCATGGGAGTAGGCACGGGCATCCTTTATTTCCTCCCCGTTCTCACCGGAGCGATTGCCGACCGTTACGGCTATAAGAAAGTTCTTGCGATGGCATTCGTTATCTACGCCTCGGCATTTGCGCTTTTCCCGCAGGTATCATCGTTCACTGCTGTGTTTATCATGTACATCTACCTCGCTTTGGGGGCGGCGCTGTTCAAACCCGTCATCTCGGCAACGATTGCAAAGACGACAACAAAAGACACTTCGTCGATAGGCTTCGGCATTTTCTATATGATGGTCAATATCGGAGCGTTTTTCGGGCCGATGGTGACCCTTCTCTTTAAAGACCGTTTTCATCTGGTTTTTTATATCTCCGCCGGGATTATCCTGCTTAATTTTTTGCTTCTTATATTTTACAAAGAATACCGTCAGGAGAGTGAGCAAGAACGGTCCGGTACAAAAGAAAACAGTTCGCTGCTCCGCACCTTTGGTGAAATTTTCCGGAATATGGCAAGTATATGCAAAGACTTTAAATTCCTCCTTTTCCTATTGATCGTAGCCGGTTTCTGGACAATGTACAATCAGTTGTTCTTCACACTTCCCGTATTTATTTCGCAGTGGGTGGACACGAGCGTCCTGTTCCGTTTCTTCGACACATACATACCGTTTATCAGCGCGAACTACAGTCCCGCGCCGGATGTTATGGAAGCCGAGTTTGTCGCAAACATGGACGCACTGTTCATCATTGCCCTGCAGATTCTCGTATCCACGGTTGTCATGCGCTGGAAGCCGCTCCATTCAATGACGGCAGGCTTCCTGGTCTGTTCCGCAGGCATGGCCCTGACCCTCTTTTCGCAGAACGTACTTTTCACGATGATCGCAATACTTGTTTTCGCATTGGGCGAGATGGCCGGTTCGCCGAAAATCACGGAATATATCGGCCGGATAGCGCCGAAAGACAGGAAAGCGCTCTACATGGGCTATTCGTTCATCCCCGTCTTCCTGGGCAACGTTTTTGCGGGAATCATATCCGGGAATGTTTACCAGGCAATGTCCGACAAAGTCACCCTTACGGAAAAATACGCCGCAGAGAACGGCTTGCAACTCGCAGAAGGCTTAACGTCCAATGAATATTTCAACGAGGTAGCCCGCCAGTCAAACCTGTCCCCGCAGGAATTGACAAACCGCCTGTGGGACATCTTCGAACCGTCGCGCATGTGGATCGTAATACTGTCCATAGGCGTTGCGGCGACACTCGGCCTTTTTATATACGACAGAATAACCTCAAAGAAAAAAACAACGGCAATATGATTCAGGCAGCGCTTTTTGATATGGACGGGGTACTGGTCGACACCGAACGCCAAATTTGCCAGGCAGCCATCCGGATGTTCGGCGAACTGGGGATAACGGTACATCCCGAAGACTTCCTGCCTTTTGTCGGGGCAGGCGAAAACCGCTATATCGGCGGAGTGGCCGAAAAATACGGCATAACGCTCGACCTTCCCGAAGCAAAATTCCGCACCTATACGATCTACGGCGAAATCGTACGGGGCCGGCTGGAACCGTTACGCGGCGTACGCGAATTTATCCGCCGGTGCCGCGAAGCCGGCGTCAAAACGGCCATCGCCACCAGCGCCGACATGATGAAAATGGAAATCAACCTGCGCGAAATAAATCTCCCGGCCGAAACCTTCGACGCAACAGTCAACGGACTGCAAGTAAAGCACAAAAAACCATCCCCGGAGATCTATCTTACCGCCGCCCAAAAATTAGGCGTCCCGCCGTCCCGCTGCCTTGTGATAGAAGACGCCGTCAACGGCGTGCAAGCCGCAAAAGCCGCCGGGATGTACTGCATGGCGCTGACCACCAGTTTCGACGCGACACAACTCAATGCCGCCGACATCATCTGCAAAGACCTCTCCGAAGCGCCGGAAGACGTTTTCCGGCGGTTTCAGTAACGGAAAGCCCTTCGGAATGTTATCGCGGCCGAAGGGTGAAGCAATCCGAATTAGGCACACCGGATTGTTCCACCCTTCGGCCGCAAGGTTTATTTCTTCCGGCGGATGTCTTTGATCTCCCTTATGATTGGCGGCGCTAAAGGAATAAATTCTTCGCTCCGGCCCGAACGTACCGTTGTGGGATATTCGGGGACGACATCGTCCTGCAGGAACTGCTGGAAAGAATAGTCGAAGCCGGCCAGTTTTTTGAGGCGCCTTACCTGTGCCCAGCGGCTTGGGGCGTTGAAATAGAATACGTTGTCGTTCATGCAACTGTTAAATTCCGGTCTCCAAATCCCTTTCCCGTACATGCATGCACCTTCAAACGTCCCGACCATGCTGTATTTGGGGTTATTGGCGAAGCCCTTCCATGATGTCAGTAAAATATCATCGTAGAAATCGACGTTTTCACTCCAACCGTATTTCTTGTTATTAATAATTCTGTCTTTTATTTCCTGGGGAATCGTTTCATTCCATTGATAAATATATTCATCCCTTAATTTTGCAAAGCCATGACCTCCCGATTCGTGGACGACTACTTCTTTGAAAACGCGGCCTACCGGACACATGCTGATGGAAAAGCCGTTTCCGAAATCGGTATGGCTTCCGTAATAACTTATGCAAGTACCGGCATATATATACTTATTGATAGGCATAATGACCGTTATATCATCGAGTTCGACGGTTTCCAGGTCGGAAATTTCGTCGACATATTCAACGACCGTCTCTGCGTTACAATCAATTCCGGTTGAAAGGCCTCCTTCCCAAAGCGTTTCAAATTTTGTGTCGACCTTCGTCTCGGGTGATTCTATGCTGATACCTTCCTCGTTGGAGACGGCTACGACCATGTATACATTGAAGTAATCCTTGTAGTCGGTGTATGGATAAACCGAGAAAAAATGTTCGGTCGCCGCACGCATGTCCTGTTCGTATTTTCCCGTACTTTTGATCATGTCTTTTGACGTATATCCATCGCCCATCATCACGATGTTTACTCCATTCCCGACCGTTGCGCTTTGCAGTTTAACCACATCCTTATCGGAATAGACTTTGGGCGTATATCCGCTTTGCGTGACCGTGACGCTTTCGCTCAGGCCTCCGGCGGAAATGTTAATCGTAGCTCGGCGTGGGTTGCTGTCCGTGTTGCCGGATGCCGATATATTTAACTGAGTATCCGTTTTGTCAATGGTAAGCCAGTCTCCGGTATTTATAATGCTGTATACCCACGAAGCCCGGTCGGTCGTGACAATGACGGATTCTCCGGACGATTCGTCAGGTAAGTTAATCTCCGGAGCGGAGACGTACAGGTACCGGCTTTCGGTGTTACTTTCCCAGTTGCCGACGGTGACGGCGCCGTCCGATACGGTCATCGTCGCATTGAGCGTAAAGAGGCTGCTTTTTGAAGCGTCGAAGTCTTTCAC
>JAISYY010000046.1 GCA_031269635.1 Tannerella sp.
CCACGCTACCGAACAGTTGAAACAAAAGGGCAATCCTCTCTATCGCTTACTTAAAGTGATTGATTTTGAGATGTTTCGACTGGAAGCGGAAGAAAATATGCTTAATCACGATAAGAAAACCAATGTCGGCGCTAAACCGATAGACGTTGTTTTAATGTTTAAGTTGTTGATATTACAGCGCTTATACAATATTAGCGATGAAATGCCGGAAGAATAAATTATTGACCGTCAGAGTTTTAATTATTTTCTCGGACTGTCGAGCGGAGATAAAGTTCCCGATGCTCGAACGATATGGCTGTTCATCAACGAGGGGCAAATTATTGCCGCGAGTTTTGTTGAAGTTCCCCGTCAGCGTAACCACAGCGATGAAAATAAGCAAATCAAAGAAGGTAAAGACGATGAACTTTGGGAAAACGAGCCGCACAAAAAACGGCAAAAAGACATTGACGCCAGATGGACAAAGAAAAACAACTTTACCTTCTTCGGTTACAAAAACCACGTAAAAGCGGACGGTAAAAGCAAACTTATTGATAGATACGAAATTACGGATGCTTCTGTTCATGATTCACAGCTGACCGAAGCTTTGTTGCGGGATACCGACACAGGACTGCCACTGTATGCTGACAGCGCATATAGCGGCGAACCGATTGCTAATATGCTTCAAATAAATTTGACTTACAACCTTTGCCGATATGAACAGATCATGAGGCTGAATTTATTATCAACAAAATAGAAGGGATAAATATATGATAGATAGATAGATAGATAGATAGATGCAGACAGGTTTTTTTTAGAAAAAAAACGGACGAAAATAGTTGGAAGTTTGATCTCTTTGCTATAAATTTGGGCCGATTTTTGATGGGGTTTTAAATGGACTTCGACTCTGTAAAAAATCAAAATAGAAAAAATTAAAATTAGAAGTCCTCCTTAATTTTTAAATGTCACGAACGTTTATAAATAGACAGTTTTTTATCTTAGCCGTTTGTATTATTGTTATTTTGCCGGTGCGAGGACAGCACGTATTGAAAGGCAATATCTATGATGACGAGTCGGGCGCAGGTCTTTTTCTAACTACCGTGAGACTTCTCACACAGGATTCCGTGTTCGTTGCCGGTGAGGCGACGGACGATAATGGAGACTTCCTGTTCAGGGACATAAAAGCAGGAGAATATATCCTTGCATTAAGCAATGTCGGCTATGTCAGCCAATTTATTGCTTTCCAGATGCCGGAGGGCGACTACACGTTGCCGCCGGTCGTTTTAAAAACCGACGTCGTCTCCCTGAACGAAATCGTGGTAAAAGGAAGTACTTTCATCCGAAAAAAAGACCATCTGTTAGTCATACCGGACAGACAACAGATAAAGCATGCCTTTTCCGGATATGATCTGCTATATAACCTGATGATTCCGGGTCTTACAGTAGACCGTAAAAACAAGACGGTGACCGCCTCGACAGGTACGGCTACCATTTATATCAACGGCGTGAAGGCGGACTTCCGCGAAGTGCAGAATCTGCGCCCCAGGGATATTGAAAAGGTGGAATATTACAGCCTGCCTACGGGGAAATACATCGGTGATGCGGCTTCCGTCAATTACATTACCAAAACGTATAAAACCGGCGGATATGTCACTCTGGAAGGTGAACAAAACGTAGCTTACATGGACGGTAATTATGATGCAGGCGCAAAAATATCACACAACCATACCAGCTATACTTTTTTCGGCGGGTATAACAGGAAAGATTATGACGGTGTTAAAAAAGAGAAAAGCGAAGAATTGTTTCTCGCCGATTATACGGTGAACCGCGACAGGACAACGGAGGATGCCGATTTCAGCAACAACCGGCAATATGCTCAATTTAAGGTACGCAATGATACGGAGAAGCGTAATCTGTGGGGGCAGCTGTCTTTTGTTCACGACGGAACGCCGCATAACGACAGAAACGAAACGCTTTCTTACGGGCATGACGAACGGCGCATACCGTCGTCCGAGCAGGTCGACAATGAGAGTCTCAAGCCGGCAGTCAGCCTGAATGGCGTTTTCAATCCGACGGAAAAGCAGCAATTGAAAGTCGAGCTGAACGGGGCGTATACGCAGAACAGATATAGCCGGATATACAGGGAGACGGAACAGGAATCATCCACTAAGGCGGATGAAGATTTCTACACATTTGACGCGTACGGTCGATATACGTTCCGGCCTGATTCCAAAAACACGTTCTCCGGAAGTTTGATGCACTATCATTACATCACTTCTTCGCTTTACAGCGGCGATTATAATTCGTGGCAACACTTGTGGAAGGGCGAAACAATACTTTTCACCAATTATGTTTATGAATTAGGGGAAAAAGTCACGGCGGTATTCAATCCGGGTTGTTCGTTTTTGAATTACCGGCTGCACGGGGACAGGCTTCAACGCATTTGGACATTCCGGATAAACACGTGGATTCGCTATCGCTTCAACTCCATGCAATGGATAGGCGGGGGCTTCTCGCGGGGAAACTACCAGCCCAACATCAGTTTCGTGAACTCAATGGATCAAACGATCGATTTTTACCAGATAAAAAGAGGGAATCCATACCTTGGCAATACCACGGAATCTAATTGGGCCTTCATGTATGAAGGCCGGATAAAGGCGCTCAATGTGCAGTTCAGGCTTTGGCACGATAAATATGCCAATAATATCGTCCCCGACTATTATACGGAAAATAACAAGCTGATCAGCAGTTACCGTTCGGACGGTTCGTTTAATACCGCAAATTCCGATATAGCCCTCTCCTGCCGGATTTCAGACGCCTTGCGCACCGGTTTCAGCGTGAAATACAGTCACATGTATGCCTCGGGCGAATCGGATCTGAGCCGTGATAACTTCGTGGCCTCCGCAGACGTGAATTACTTCCTGAAATCATTTTCCGTCAATGCTCATGTCAAAACGGCGGAGAAGATCCTGGACAGGAGCTTGCTTGCATTTGTCGACCGTCCGGCTTCTTACGGACTGTCCGTCCGTTATAGCCACGAGAAATGGATGGCGGAGGCGGCCGTGGACAATCCCTTTACGAAACAGGCCCGTTACCGGGAACAGGCTGATTACGGAGTATATCAATACCGCCAGATGCAGACCAGCCGCATTTACCAGCAGACCGGTCATATAAAACTGGCCTATACGTTTGATTTCGGAAAGAAGACTTCCCGCGAAGAAAAGAATGTAGAGGGAATTAACAGCGCCATCCTTAAAGCGGAATAAATAATGGACAGATATAGCAACATAAACATTCATACACTATGCTTTCCTCCAAATTTTCTATAATCTTTTGTCTGACAATACTCCACGCACATTCTCTAACATTAAAATTACGGTCTGCGGCAAACGGCTCTATTTCCTGAAGCGTTTGCTTAATGTCCGATGAGGCATTTTTTCCGATAAGGCAGGTCGCAAAACAGCGGACTAAATCCGATTTGTGCATTGAAATCGTTAGCAAAAATTCGCGGTCTTCATGAAGTGTTATTTGCTCTGAAAGCCCTGATACAACAGCCATGCTTATGGTAATTGCAGTCTGCTTTTCCAGCCTGTTAATTTGCGCTAAAATCGGTTCCAGATATTTTTCCTGTCATTTTGTGCCAATAAGTTTTCAAGTACTTCGGTCAATGGCAAGCCATTCCATTAAGTTTACCGTCTCTGTTTCGCCGCGATTCAATTGTTCCAAAATATCTTTCGGAATATCTTTTATTGATTTGGCTCCTTTTCTTTTGAGTTCTGTCATTTTGATTTATTTTTTTATCTGTTCTTCAGCACTTTCCATTGAATAACCTTATTTTTTTACGAAACGACTTTACTCAATTCCTTTCCCATTTTCATATTCCGTTACTAACCTGTCAATCTCATCTTCTTTAGTGATGCGAAATAAATAACATATAACAGGCTTATCAATTATATTCAAATTTATAATTCCATTTTGGCAGAAAATCATTAAAAATCACAGGCATTTTCTCGATAAATTCATCAGCG
>JAISYY010000312.1 GCA_031269635.1 Tannerella sp.
AAACGGAATGGAATCTGAGCGCCTAAATTGACAGATGGTGATTCCGAACGTTTGAATGCGAAACCATCTACGGTTTTACCCGGACGAATCGCATAACCGATACCGACAAACGGAATAAATCGAACGGGTTTTTTCTCATTATAAGGAGCCCAGAAATTTGTAGCGTCAAACAGCACGTCAACATGAACGTTACCATATAAGAAATCCTGATTGGAAAGTCCCGACACGCCATATAAATTTGAAAAATTATTCAACTGACCTCCATTGATCTGCAAACGATACGCCAGATATGGATTATACCACTTCCCAATTGATAAACCTGCAGCCCAATTGACACGATCGCCAAATTCTGCCTCGCTGTTCTGATCGCCAAACAACATACTTGCCCCTCCTCCAAGAGAAATAAACCAATTGTCACTGGCTTTATTCTTCTTGAAATTCACTTTTGATCCGTTTTCCGTACTAAATCCAACTTGAGGCTGATATTCCTGCGCAGAAATCGACATCACCGTACCACATAAAAAAGCTAACAGTAAAAACTTAGTTTTCATAATTATACATTTTAATTCGACAATATTTTGCTTTCTCTATATATTACCTGTTACGTAATATTTAATGCAAAGGTAATTTCATTTTCCAATTAAAACAAACAAAATCGTTTTTTTTTCTCTTTTTTTTTCTCAATCACCGGATAGATAAAAATAATAACGCTGTAAATAAGCTGCTTACGCAAAAAAAACCATGGGATGTATTTTAATTTATTTCCAATGTTAAGCTAACTCGATGTAGCCGTCATTCGATTAGTCTCATTAAATATTGTCCATACGGATTATTAATCATCGGCCGGGCTATTTGTCGTAATAAATCCGAATCGATCCAGTTCTTATGATAAGCAATCTCCTCGAGGCAGGCAATTTTCAATCCCTGACGACGTTCTATCACTTCGACAAAATTAGACGCTTCGGACAGCGACTCATGGGTTCCGGTATCTAACCAGGCGAATCCACGCCCCAGAATCTTGACCTTTAATGCGCCGTCTTTGAGAAAAATCTGATTGACCGTAGTAATTTCCAGTTCGCCGCGAGCGGATGGTTTTATTTGACGCGCCACATCAATTACACGATTCGGATAAAAATAAAGGCCGACAACGGCATAATTAGACACCGGACGCTCCGGTTTTTCCTCTATACTCAGGACATTCCCGTCTTTATCAAAGGAAGCGACGCCATAACGCTCCGGGTCATTCACATAATATCCGAACACCGTCGCTTTTTGCTGTTTTACATTTTCAACGGCGTCTTTAAGCATCAACGAAAAGCTCTGCCCGTAAAATATATTGTCGCCTAAAACGAGGCAGACGTCATCTTCCCCGACAAAACCGGCTCCAATGATAAACGCCTGCGCCAGTCCGTCGGGCGAAGGCTGTTCCGCATATTCAAAACGGACGCCCAGTTCCGACCCGTCGCCGAGAAGCCTGCGGAATCCCGGCAAATCCTGTGGCGTTGAAATAATCAGGATCTCCCGTATATCCGCCAGCATAAGCACCGATATCGGATAATATATCATGGGTTTATCATAAACGGGAAGCATTTGCTTGGAAACTCCTTTCGTTATGGGATATAAACGGGTACCCGACCCTCCGGCTAAAACAATTCCTTTCATTTCATATCTATTTTTTTATTCAACACGGTCTCTCCTAATCCTTATCTGAATAGCATTACGAACGGGCGATTCATTTACAAAGACAAAATAACCGCCCCCTCCGGCGCCTGAAAGTTTCCAACCCAACACGTGCGAGGTATAGGGCGCCAAGGCTTCCCGGACATTATCGGTAATCATATTCGGGAACATTCTCAACTGCGCTTCAAAACTGACTACCGAAGCACGCCCCCACCCTTCGGCATCCCGATTCAGGATTGCTTCCCAGCATTTATCCGAGGCGGCACTCAACGCCATAGCGCCTTCTTTATCAACATGCGTACCGGCAAGTACATCATAATCGTCCAGACGCGGATAAAGGGGAACGAGCCAGATTCGTTGCTCTATCCATGATAATAGACCGGAATCCCTCACCCTATCGATCCGTTCCGGCCAATAATTATTGTAATTGTAAAAGAAACGGTTTAACCCCGGCAGAACAATACCTAACGAATCCTGCGAACCGCTTACGTATTTTGTTCCCGGAGGATTCTCATAACAAAATAATGTACGGGCGAGCATTTCCTTATCGCCTTCGGGAATATCCGTATGCCACAATTCGATGGCTTTCTTGCGGGAGCTTGTTGACATTCCGCTACGATCATTGAACTCATAATCCGGCTCGATGGAA
The DNA here is from genome assembly GCA_031269635.1 of Tannerella sp. Classification (GTDB taxonomy): domain Bacteria; phylum Bacteroidota; class Bacteroidia; order Bacteroidales; family Tannerellaceae; genus Tannerella. The sequence goes on from JAISYY010000312.1 coordinate 2,330, forward strand.
ACGGTAAGCACCGACCCCGGATAATATTTATTTACAAAAGGCTGATCCAGCCACCCTCCGGCCAAATCAATACGATATGGAATCCGACATTCTTTGCGTAAAGCGGTAGTCGAACGCGCCGGAAGACCGTTGTGGGGAATACGCTCACTCACCACATACCGGATACCAAGTTCCCGGCAAAACAGTTCTTTTGCCGGTGAATGGCCGTCACTGTTGACAAAAAATATATCCGGTTTAAGTTGTTTTACATCCTCCGCAAAATCAAGAATACCGCTTCCCCTGTTTATCCACGCGTCTTTGACGACCCTTAATGCTTTTACCATATACAAACGCTCCGCATCGGTATTGATCGTCTTACGGGCTTTCAATTCCTGTATCGTCTTATCCGAACCTATTCCTACATATAATTCTCCGTGTTGTGCAGCTTCTTCAAAAAATGCGACATGTCCGCTGTGCAACATATCGTAACATCCGCTCACAAAAACTTTTTTCTCCATACGCGTGCATCTATAACGTTGTTTCTGCGTGCAAAATTACATGAAAATCCGGTGATTTCCAAGCCGTGTGCAATGAAAAATGTTTTTAGGTTTGTTTATGTAACCGAGAGGCCGTCTGTCTTCGATTTTTTGTGAAAAGATATAATAATGCTAATAATTTTCTCCGGAAATTGTTTCTATTTATATTTTTTCCGTATCTTTACCGTCTAAATATTACGAACTATCATCAGAATTTATATGAAAACGACAATTGAAGAACGATGGGGCACGCACCCTGATGACGTAAAACATTACGACACAACACAGTTGAGAAAAGAATTTTTAGTAGAAAAATTATTTGAGAATGATGAAGTGATACTGGTTTATACCCACAATGACCGTTTGATTATCGGCGGCGCATTTCCGGTAAATGAAAACCTGACACTTGAAACGGTTGATCTGATTCGTTCCGAATATTTTTGCGAACGGCGTGAAGCAGGAATCATTTGCATAGAAAACGAAGGCGTCGTATCCGTCGATGGAAAAGACTTCAAAATGGCCTACAAAGACACTTTATATGTAGGAAGAGGTTCTAAAAACGTGACATTCAAAAGTAAAGATGCTTCAAAACCGGCAAAGTTCTATTTTGCATCTTCACCGGCACATGCAGCATATCCGACGACGGCAATAACCCAAGAGATGCGCCGCACACGCGAATTAGGCGTTAAAGCCTTATCCAACGAACGGACGATAAACCAGCTCGTATTGAGTGAAATTGCTCCATGCTGCCAGCTGCAAATGGGATTGACGGAAATTAAAGAAGGAAGCGTCTGGAATACCATGCCGCCGCATACCCATTCCCGCAGAATGGAAGCCTATTTTTATTTCAAAATCCCCGAACATCAGGCGGTATGCCATTTCATGGGGCAACCCCGGGAAACAAGACATATCTTCATGGCAAACGAACAGGCTGTGATTTCACCGTCCTGGTCTATTCATTCCGCTGCCGGAACAAGTAACTATACTTTCATCTGGGCAATGTGCGGCGAAAACCTTGACTACGATGATATGGATACATTTACGGCAGATAAACTTCGCTAAACGAACAAATATAAAACTAATGTATATATGAAAAAATATTTCTTTTTAATTTCCGCTGTTGCCTGGCTGATTTCCTGTAATTCGGGTTTGGACATAACAATAGAAAATCCAAGCAGTTTTGACCGTTCCGAAATGGCAGAAATAGCGGTGGAACGTTTAATGCGTCTTCCCGACGGAAAGACTTATGTTGTCGTAAATCAACAGGAAAACATTGTTCCGTCGCAAATAACGTACGACGGTAAACTCATCTTCCAGACGGAGATAAAAGCAAAAGAAACACTCTCTTATACAATAAAAACCGGATCGCCACAAGCTTTCCCACCAAAAACATACGGCCGTTTCATCACCGAACGTAAAGATGATTTTGCATGGGAGAACGATTGCGTAGCATTCCGCATATACGGGCCTGCACTCGTTAAGGTTGACGGGCCGAGCAACGGGTTGGATTTCTGGTACAAAAAAACAAACAACCTGATAATCGACAAATGGTATAAAGACGACCTGGCCGGAATCCGGTCTTATCACGAAGATCATGGCGAAGGACTCGACGATTATAAGGTAGGACGCACGTTAGGCGGAGGTATGATGGCTCCGTTTGAAAACGACACGCTGATATTAAACGGGAATTTTGTCACTCAGGAAATACTGGAAAACGGGCCTTTACGCACGACGTTTAAACTTACTTATAAAGATATTACTGTTAACGAAAAAACCTTCGGCGAAAGCCGGACATTTTCTATTAATGCCGGTTCTCAACTGACGAAAGTGACACAGGAATATGGCGTCAACGATACCATAACCGTTGCTGCCGGCTTAGTAAAACGTTCCGAAGAAGACGAAGCATATCAGGCTTATACGGAAAACGGAACGGCTGCAATCATTTATGAAGAACCGGATAATGAAAAAGTGGGAAAAGTATTTGTCGGCATGATATTTCCAAAAGGACTGGAAAGAATTACATCCAATACATATACAATCATACACGATATAAACAAAAAAGAGGTAACGCACTCGCACGTTCTGGGAGTAACCTCTTACTATCCGAATCAGCCTATTACGTATTACACGGGGTTCGGGTGGGAAAAATTCGGTTTCCCTACGCTTGATTCTTTCCAGAATTATATCGGTATTTTTTCAGTAATACTGGAAGAACCGCTTATTGTAAAATTCTTATAAATAACATTTTAAATTTCAACAAAATGAACAATCAATTTTCATTAGAAGGAAAAATAGCCTTAGTAACCGGAGCTTCTTACGGAATAGGATTCGCAATAGCATCTGCGCTTGCCGAGGCTGGGGCGACAATCGTATTCAACGACTTAAAGCCCAATTTGGTAGAAGATGCCATTGAAAAATACAAAGCTGAAGGCATCGACGCCCACGGATACGTATTTGACGTGACAAACGAAGAAAGCGTGAACGTCGCCATTGCCAAAATCGAAAAAGAAGTCGGCGTTATAGATATTCTTGTGAATAATGCCGGCATCATCAAACGCATACCCATGTGCGAAATGACGGCGGCCGAATTTCGCCAGGTCATCGACGTCGACCTGAATGGCCCGTTCATCGTGGCCAAAGCCGTAATACCGTCCATGATTAAAAAAGGACACGGTAAAATCATAAACATCTGTTCCATGATGAGCGAATTGGGCCGGGAGACCGTTTCCGCCTACGCCGCCGCAAAAGGAGGGCTTAAAATGTTGACACGCAATATAGCATCGGAATTTGGCGAATATAATATACAATGTAACGGCATCGGACCGGGTTATATCGCAACGCCCCAAACGGCGCCGCTACGCGAAAAACAGGTGGACGGTTCGCGCCATCCGTTCGATTCTTTCATCATAGCAAAAACACCGGCGGCAAGGTGGGGTACAACCGACGACCTGAAAGGTCCGGCCGTATTCCTGGCTTCCGATGCCTCCAACTTCGTAAACGGACATGTCCTTTACGTCGA
>JAISYY010000078.1 GCA_031269635.1 Tannerella sp.
CGGGGAAACGAACTTGCTCTGCGCCGCCGGCATGCCCCTCGCGGCGGACGGCAGGCTGTTTAACACCGCCGTCGTTTTCCAGAATGGACGCATACTCGGCGTCGTCCCCAAAACCTTTATCCCTAACAGCAAGGAGTTCCAGGAGATGAGATGGTTCTCCTCTGCGAACGAACGGCAGTCGGACACTGTTCGCATCGGGGATAAAGCATATCCTTTCGGAACGGATCTGCTGTTTACGGACGGAGGGAAAGTCACCGTCGGCGTCGAGATCTGCGAAGACTTGTGGACGCCCGTACCGCCAAGCTCCATACTGGCCATGCAGGGCGCCAACATCCTGCTCAACCTTTCGGCCAGCAACGAAATCACCGGCAAAAACCAGTACCTGAAATCGCTTATCGCCCAGCAATCCGCACGTTGTATTGCCGGATATGTATATGCTTCCGCAGGTTTCGGCGAATCCACGACCGACCTTGTCTTTACCGGTAAAGGGTTCATCGCTGAAAACGGCTCCATGCTGAGCGAGACGGAACGGTTCAACCTGGAAAACAAGCTGGCCGTAAACGACATAAACATCGACTACCTCTGCCACGACCGGCTTGTAAACACCAGCTTCGCCTCACAGCCGCCAAACGGCGCAAACAGGCCGGACGGACGCCCGGCGGAAACACGTAAAATCCCGTTCCGTATCGCCCCTGGCAACGGCTCATTCGACCGGTCGGTCGACCCGCACCCGTTTGTCCCGGCAGACGACGGCGCCCGGAACGAACGGTGCGAGGAAATCATTAACATCCAGACATTCGGGCTCGTCAAACGCCTGAAACACATAAAGGCTGAATCTGCGATCATCGGCATTTCCGGCGGACTGGATTCCACGCTGGCGCTCATGGTCACGGTACGCGCCTTCGACCTTCTGCGCCTCCCGCGCAAAAACATACTCGGCGTCACCATGCCCGGCTTCGGGACAACCGGACGGACATACAACAACGCCGTTTCCCTGATAAAATCACTGGGCGTTTCCTTCCGTGAAATATCCATACGGGAAGCCTGCCGGCAACATTTCAAAGATATAGGCCACGACGGCCGCACCCCCGACATAACCTACGAAAACGCACAAGCCCGCGAACGAACCCAAATCCTCATGGACCTGGCCAACCGGACCGGCGGCATCGTCGTCGGTACCGGCGACCTCTCGGAACTTGCGCTGGGATGGGCTACGTACAACGGCGACCACATGTCGATGTACGGCGTTAACGCCGGCATCCCTAAAACGCTCGTCCGCCATCTCGTCGAATGGACAGCCAACAGCGGGACGGACGAAAAAATCAAAACAACGCTGCTCGACATTGCCGCCACGCCGATAAGCCCGGAACTCATCCCGGCAAACGATGACGGCGCCATCCGTCAAAAAACGGAAGACGTTGTAGGCCCTTACGAACTGCATGATTTTTTCCTCTATCACTTCATCCGCTTCGGCGCGTCGCCGGAAAAGATCCTGTACTTCGCCCAACAAGCCTTCGCAAAGAAATACGAAGACGACGAAATCAAAAAATGGCTGCAAACATTCCTGCGCCGCTTCTTCTCCCAACAATTCAAGCGCAGCTGCCTGCCCGACGGCCCCAAAGTCGGCTCAATAAGCCTCTCCCCCCGAAGCGACTGGCGCATGCCAAGCGATGCCTCCGTCGATTTGTGGACGCTTAATTAGTGAATAACGAATAGTGAATAGTGAATAATAAATACCTGTCCATTATTCACTATTCGTTATTCGTTATTCACTATTCGTTATTCCCCCTCTCCCCATGCAGCGTTTGCCGGTTTATTTTCATCTTGTATATATAATTGCTAAATAAAACAAATATGAAAAAGACATTATTTCTAAGCGTCCTGTTTTGCTGGGGTGCTGTTTGTAACGCTCATTCGCAGGAAGAAACGGGAAGCCGTGAAACGGGCAGATTTATCAGTTTTACGGAAGGAGGCGTGCTTGCGGGCAATTCGGACAACTGGAACTCGGCGCCGTTTATCTTCCATTCGTCGTTGAATTATGCGTTCGGCAGGCATCTGTCGGCCGGGCTTGGCGCAGGTGTGGAATTTCTGAGGGAGACGCATCTGCCGGTCACGGCGAATGTGCTTTACCGGTTCGGGAACAGGGCTGCGATCAGGCCGTTCGTACGGTTTCAGACCGGCTACCTGATTGCGCTGGAGGATAAGACGACGGCAAATGCGACCTATTATTACCCATCAACGTCAAGCTATTACCCCTATTCCTATTATCAGCCGTATCAGACTTCCGAAATGGATGCACGGGGCGGATGGCTGTTCAACCCGTCTGCGGGCGTGATTTTTTATACGAAACAGAAGGCGGGCATCGCCCTCTCCGCCGGTTACCGGCACCAGACACTGCATTACGCGGGAAAAGACGATTACCGCATGCAGGTGAATCAGAATCGTCTGTCACTTACGTTAGGTATTATCTTTTAACACATCAGGTTATGAAAACAGTTTATTCGCTTATGCTTTTACTGGCCGTTGCGTTCGGCTTTTCCTGTACGGACAAATACACGGAAGAATTGACCGTAAACGCGCCGGTCTATATGAGTTTTGAAGAATTGCGCTCGGCGGTCGTCCGTACAACGGCACAACCGCTCGTCCATCCCGGAAAGATTTATTTCAAGGGAAACTACCTGTTTATCGTCGAATCGCTGAAAGGCATCCACGTCATCGACGTGTCCAGTCCGTCGAACCCGCAAAACACGGGATTCATTGAAATACCCGGCTGCACGGATATTGCCGTCAAGGGAGAATCGCTGTATGCAGACAGCTTTGTGGATTTGGTGACGATAGACATTTCCGACGTCGCGAATCCGAAGGAAACGAAACGGATCGAGAACACCTTTCCCTACGTCGCCATCGCTCCCGAAAACCAGGACTATCCGTGCATCGAAATCAAGCAGGAGAAGGGCGTTGTCGTCGGATGGGAAGTCAGGCGGGAAACGCGCGAAATCAAGATGTCGTACGAAAATCCTCCGGTTTACGCCTCCGACATGTACTACAATGGCGTATCCGATGGCTTCCGGGGCGCCGAAAGCGCATCGGGCTCGGGCGGCGGCGCGTCGTTCGGCAAGAGCGGTTCGATGGCGCGCTTCGGGCTGTACGAAGATTACCTGTACATTGCCGGCAATGCACAGTTGTACATGTTCGACACCGGCACGCCCTCGTCCCCGTCTCCCGCCGGAAGCCAGTTCCTAAACGGAATCGTCGAAACGATGTTCATCTACGACGGCCATATCTTTTTTGGCACGCCCAGCGGCATGATGGTCTACAACCTGCGCCTGCCCCTGGCGCCCGAATACATCGGCAATTTTTGGCATGTGACGAGTTGCGACCCGGTCGTCGTGCAGGACGGGTATGCGTACATCACCCTGCGTGCGGGCACAGCCTGCGGCGGCGGAGTCAACCGGCTCGACGTGGTCAGCATCTCGGACGACTACCGGGAATATCATCTCGTAGGCTCATACAACTTGATAAATCCCTACGGACTTGGCATAGACCAAAACCGGCTGTTTATCTGCGACGGGCAGGCCGGACTGAAGATATACGACGCCACGGACAAAGAACGTATCACCAGTCACCTGCTGGCCGCCTTTCCTGATATCCGGGCATACGACGTCATTCCCGTAGAAGGTTTCCTGTTCATGATCGGCGACGACGGATTCTATCTGTACGACTATTCCGACCACACAAACATCCGGCAAATCGGTCATATCCCGGTCGAGAAGTAGGAGGATGTCTCATAAGCCCTTCCGAACGTCAATTACGAGAGCCGATCCCGTTTCGTGGGAAAAAAAGGAGAAAAAAGACAGCCCGGATTGCTTCCCTTCGTTCGCTGGCGACGGCAACACACCTTCCGTCATTGCAAACGCAGCGAAGCAATCCGGGCAACTTTTGCATCCGGATGGAAATTCTTAATTCTTAATTTTACAGCGGTGCGGCGTTTTTTTGAAAAGAGCGGTACAACTCCGTCATTGTCCGGCCCGACACGGGATGTATTGCACCGGGAGCGATTTCCGCTAACGGCTGCATGACAAATTGCCGCCGGTGCATGAACGGATGAGGGATCGTCAATTCCGGCGTTTGCATAACCAGATCATCATAAAGCAGGATATCTATATCCATTATCCGGTCGCGGTATGCTCCGTTTACCGTTTTTTCTTTCCGTCCGGTTTCCCGTTCTATCGCCCGGGTTACGGAAAGCAGTACGGAGGGCGAAAGTCCGGTTTCCACCTTCACAACAGCATTAAGATAGGATTCCGCAGATTCGTATCCCCACGGCGGAGTCTCATAAAAACCGGAAAGGGCAAGGATCTCCCCTACCCTGCCGGCAATAAGCGCAAGCGCTTTTTCCATATTATCCCGCCTGTTCCCGAGATTGGAACCCAAACCTAAAAAGACCTGCGACAATTTCATGCGCAAAAAGACCGGCAATAATTACAAAATCAGCATGGCGTCCCCATAGGCGCAAAAACGATATCCTTCCTTAATGGCTACCCGGTACGCTTCCATGATCAGATCATATCCCCCAAACGTTGCCGTCATCATGAGCAGGGCCGACAGCGGCGTATGAAAATTCGTAATCATACAGTTTGCAATACTGAAATCGTAGGGCAGGAATATAAATTTGTTAGTCCAGCCGTCATATTCCTTCAGGTGCGCATCCGTACTTACGGACGATTCTATTGCACGCATAACGGACGTTCCTACGGCGCAGATTTTTTTCCCTCTGTCTTTCGCCTCATTAACCGAATTTGCGACCGCCGCACTTATCCTCATCTGTTCCGAATCCATTTTGTGTTTCGACAGGTCTTCGACGTCTATTTCCCTATAATTGCCCAACCCGGAATGAACCGTCAGGTATTCGAACTTACAGTCTTTTATTTCAAGGCGCTTCATCAGTTCGCGGCTGAAATGAAAGCCTGCGGCAGGCGCGACAACGGCGCCTTCCTCCGTTGCATAGATCGTCTGGTAACGTTCCACATCGTCCGAGTCCGCTTCGCGGGTTATATATTTCGGCAGAGGCGTATACCCCAGGCCGTACAGCGTTTTCCGAAATTCTCCGGGCGAGCCGTCAAACAAAAAGCGAAGTGTCCGTCCACGCGATGTTGTATTATCAATCACTTCGGCGACAAGCGAATCATCTTCGCCGAAATACAGTTTGTTTCCTATACGAATCTTGCGTGCCGGATCGACAAGCACGTCCCACAAACGAAGTTCGGGATTAAGTTCCCTTAACAAAAATACCTCTATACGCGCCCCGGTCTTTTCCTTGTTGCCGTACAGCCGGGCGGGAAATACTTTTGTGTTATTCATTATAAAGACATCGCCCTTACCAAAATATTTGATAAGATCCTTAAATTCACGATGCTCAATCTTACCCTTATTACGGTGAATAACCATCATGCGCGATTCGTCACGGAATCTGGCCGGATATTGAGCGATCAGTGATGCCGGCAGCGTAAATTTAAATTTCGAGAGTTTCATATATAAATATCATCAAGTTTATTAATTCAATAACCGGGTGTTACGGATTGCATCGGGAATGTCCGGCAGGTATCGTCCGGTCCAGAAACAAATCAATATCTTCGGCAGACATACATTTGTCGAGAGTAACCTCGCCGACACGCGTCCTTTCCAGTGCAATCAAATGAGCGCCGGAATCAAGGGCATACCCGATATCCCGCGCCAAAGCCCTGATATACGTACCCTTACTGCATACAACACGCAGTTTTATAACGGGCAGATCATACGCAAGCAATTCGATTTCATCAATAACCAGCCATTTCGCTTTCAAGGGTGCATCAATACCTTTCCGCGCCAGCTCGTATGCACGTTTCCCATCAACATTACAGGCCGAAAAGGCGGGAGGTACCTGCTCGATCCGCCCGACAAACCGTTTCAACACACGGTCGACCTTTTCACGTGTAATATGCTCCGTAGGATAGGTGACATCAACGTCCTTTTCCAAATCGAACGAAGGAGTCGTCGCTCCCAGTTTCAGCGTTGCCACATATTCCTTCGTCTGCCCCTGAAACTCGTCAATCCGTTTCGTAGCACGTCCCGTACACAAAATCATCACGCCCGTCGCTTTCGGGTCCAGCGTCCCCGCATGACCTACTTTTATTTTCTTCACACGCAGCTTGCGCGAAAGTTTGTAACGGAAACTGTTCACCAAATCGAACGACGTCCAATCAAGCGGCTTGTTAAAATATACGACTTCACCTGTTTCAAAATCCATCACATCAACGAATATATAATAGCAAACAAACCCATCGCCACACAATAGCAGGCAAAATAGATAAGTTTACCTTTTTTTACAATATCAATCATCCATTTACAGGCAAAAGCGCCCGACAAAAACGCTACAACAAAACCGCTGATCATGGCGCTTACGGGTATTGCGGAAAAAGCGGAAAGGCTATCTCCTTTTAACACGTTCAGCATGTCCAGCAGCGCCTCTCCCAATACCGGAATAATCACCATAAGGAAAGAAAACCTGGCTACTTTTTCTTTCTCATTTCCAAGCAGTATACCGGTAGCTATCGTAGCGCCCGAACGTGAAAGGCCGGGTATCACGGCGCACGCTTGCGCCAATCCTATAACAAAAGCGTCGCGAAACGATATGTTTTCTTTCCGTCGCGGCGTGGCATACCAGGAAACCGTCAACAACGCCGCAGTAAGCAGCAACATACATCCTACCAGCAGCAAACCGCCTCCGAACAGTTCTTCGACCGCATCTTTGAAAAACAACCCGACAACCCCCACGGGAATCATCGAAAGTAAAATCTTCATAACCATTTTCGTATCGTCATTCCAGCTAAAAGAAACGAATCCTTTGAACAAACCGGATATCTCGCCCCATAACACAACAATCGTGCTCAATACGGTAGCTACATGAAGAAGGACGGCAAACGCAAGGTTTTCTTCACCCGTCAATCCAAAAAAAGTTCCGGCAATCGTCAGATGTCCACTGCTACTAACCGGCAAAAATTCCGTCAGACCTTGAATAAAGCCTAATACAACGGCTTCTATCCAACTCATGCCTTCTTATTTACGGCAACGGATTCCGAATCATCTTTCGGCTTTTTCAAAATACCGACAGCCACAAGCGCAAAACCCAATACCGTCACGACGGGAGCAACGACAATACGCTGATTGCTGAATATCGCAGGGTTAAACGATTCGCCGGACGAACCTCCGCCGCTCATCAGCGAAAAACCTGTAATTATCAACACGACAGCCACAGCTATCAAAATAAAGTTTTCTTTTCCAAATGCAAAATCTTTCATACGCATATATTATTTTTTAATATTCATATCCGGTTTATATATAATACAGTTTGCCTCTCGCCATACGCAGGTATCTGTTAACGGCAAAATGAGCGGCAAAAACCGATAAAAAAACTCCCGCTGCAAGAACAATGCCATATATGAGCAACAGGGTGTCTCTGCTCAAAATTTCATCCACTCCTACAAATTCCAACTTCACATAATACAACGAAGCTATAAGCATAATTATTGCCATAAGACCGGCAATAAATCCGCTGACTATATTATACCTCACAAACGGTTTGCGGATAAACGCCGGTGTAGCGCCGACGAGACGCATCGTGTAGATCAAAAACCGCTTTGAATAAATCAAAAGCCGCACCGTATTATTGATAAGCGCTACAGTGATCAGAATCAGCACAACAAACAGCGCAAACAACACGAACCCTATCCGGCGTATATTCTGATTCACCATCTGCATCATATCCTTGCGATACTGCACATCGGAGACGCCCGCCACAGAAGATATACGCCTCTCTATCACGGACAGGCTGTCGGAATGTGTATATTCCGAGTTTAGTTTAACTTCTATTGATGCATGAAAAGGATTAAAACCAAGAAACGTTTCGGGATCCTCGCCAAGTTCACGCTGCATCTCAAGCGAAGCCTGCTCCTTTGAAATGTAGTCCGTTGACTTCACGTACGGCTGACGTTCAAGGCTGTTACGCATCTGCCTGATTTTTGCGTCGGAAAGATTTTCCGTCAAAACCACTGACATTGAAATGTTTTCCTTTACATAATGAGATAATTCATTTCCTAAAAAACCCATTATCAATATCAGGCCCAGGAGAAACAGAACCAACGAAATACTAACCACCGAAATAAGATGGGAATTAAAGAATGATATTGTATTTTTTTTATTGTTTGATGCCATTCAAAATACAGTTATTGCCTTAATAATATAAAAACTCTTGAGAAAAATGATTGCTATTCCTCCCAATTTTAGTACAAATATAAATACATTTACATGTAAAACCATCAATACTTATGCATTTTTAACAACTTCCTTTCCAAATAAGGTGGCAGAAGTTGCATTTTCTATGCTCACATTGACTAAATCTCCCACGCGATGCGAACCTTTGTCAAAGATTACGACCTTATTATGTTCCGTATGACCGAAAAGTTGTTCGCGCGAACGCTTTGAAAAGCCTTCGACAAGCACTTCAAAAGTTTTCCCGATATCACGACGGTTACTTTCTTCCGACAGCTTATTCTGCAAATCGATCAGTCCCTGCAAACGGTGTATTTTAACATCTTCCGGCACATCATCCGGCAAATGTCCGGCGGCATACGTCCCCGGCCTCTCCGAATATTTGAACATATAGGCCGAATCGTACCTCACTTCGCGCATAAGCGAAAGCGTCTCCTCATAATCCCTTTCCGTCTCGGAATGAAATCCGCAAAACAGGTCGGTCGAGATGGCACATCCCGGCAAAATGCGGCGTATGGCGGCGATCCGGTCGAGATACCATTCGCGGGTATACTTACGGTTCATAACCTGCAGAATCCTTGTACTGCCCGACTGTGCCGGAAGGTGGATGAATTTGCAGCTATTGCGGTGCGCGGCCATTACGTACAGCATCTCATCGCTCATATCTTTCGGATGGGAAGTCATGAAACGTATACGCATCTCCGGCGCCGCTTCCGCCGCGCGTTCCAGCAGTTGCGGAAAACCAATCACCTTACCGTCTGCCGTATGATAGCTATATGAATTAACGTTCTGTCCCAACAGCGTCACATCTTTATATCCCTTGAAGCGCATATCGGCTATTTCATCCAGAATACTTTCCGCATCACGGCTCCGCTCACGCCCCCTCGTATAAGGCACGATGCAGTAAGAACAAAAATTGTTGCAGCCGCGCATGATGGAAACGAAACCCGACACATGCAGGCCTGCCATTTTTAAAGGTTTTACATCTTTATATGTTTCCTGTGAAGAAAGCTCCACATTGATGGCTTTCTCCCCACGTTCCACAGCCCCGGCCAGATTCGGCAGATCCATATACGAATCAGGCCCGGCAACCAGGTCAACGCCATGATTCTTTATCAAATCTTCCTTGACGCGCTCCGCCATACAGCCCAGAACGCCTATTATCAGCGACTTTTTATTCCTGCGTAACGACCGGAAATATTGCAGGCGGCCGATCACACGCTGTTCCGCGTTATCGCGCACAGAGCATGTGTTGACAAATATGGCATCCGCTTCCTCAATATTTTCCGTAAGCGTATAGCCGTCGGTCTGCATCACAGACAATATCACTTCGCTATCGGCCACATTCATTTGGCAACCATACGTTTCCATATAAAGTTTACGTTCGCCGGAATCTTTTATTTCTTGTCTCATATCATCAGTTTTCAAAAAAAACGACCGCAAAGATACCTATTTTTACTCAGAAGTAAAACAGGGCGACTAATGATATGTTAATTCTTATGCAGTCGTCATTGTAAGCGTAATGAAGTAATCCGGTCAACGCCATTGATATTCTTAAAAAAACAAAACATATCCCCATTAATAGGGATATTTGATCGAAATATCACAACTAGTAGGGAGTTGGTAAAATATATATTTATCGTTACCTTTGCGCCCTCAATATTCAAGCTATGCAAAGATATATCTTTTGGGTTATCTTATTTTTATCGGGCATCACTCAAAGCGTATATTGTCAATATTATACGATAACGGGTAAAATATCGGACAGCAAAGATAACAAACCGGTTGAGTATGCCACGGTTTTTCTTTCCGATAACCGGTTATGGACGGTGGCGGACGAAAAGGGGGAATTTGTTTTAAAAAATGTACCTCCGGGAAAAACTGTGCTCACGATTCAAAGTCTTGGATATGTGAAAATGACATTTGAGCTTGACGTTAAGGATAATATAACGGACATGGCGTTTCGACTGGCGGAAGACAATCTCGCGCTGGATGAAGTTGTCGTAACGGCCACACAAAAAACGAAAGAACTTACTACTTCCTACATCATCGACCGAACGACTTTAGATCACGCACAAATACTGTATGTTTCGGATATTTCATCCTTACTGCCGGGGGGCAAAACCTCTTTAAAGCAGAATCTGACGTCTTCAAGCCAACGTTTTGCCCTGCGAAGCGGGACAAATGAAAAAGGCAATGCATCGTTCGGAACGGCTGTTGAAGTGGACGGAGTGAGATTGCAGAATAATGCCGCTTTCGACGAGACGAATGGTGCCGACGTCCGCAATGTGAGTTCTACGAATATTGAATCCGTAGAAATTATCACGGGAATACCGTCGGTTGAACATGGAGATTTATCTAACGGCATGGTGATCGTTAACACTAAAAAAGGAAGGACGCCCTTTACCGTAGATTTATCAGCCACTCCCAACAACAAACAGGCCGCAATCAGTAAAGGTTTTAATCTCGGTGCAAACAGCGGAACGCTTAACGCCGGTTTTGAACATACAAAATTTATATCCAACCCCGCTTCGCCCTATACTTCATACGGCCGGAACGCGTTTTCCCTGAAATATTCCAATACGCTGAACCGAACAAATGGCATGCCTCTTTCCTTTGAAGCCGGTCTTGCGGGTAATTTCGGCGGATATAATTCAAAAGCCGACCCTGACGCTTTCAAGGATACTTACGTACAAAAGAAAGATAACAATTTCAGGGGAAATATTCTTATAAAATGGTTACTTAACAAGCCGTGGATTACGAACCTCGAACTGTCCGGCTCCGTCAATTATTCGGACAAACTGTCAAAATCAAACACGTATGAAAGCAGTTCGTCATCGCAAGCGGCTAACCATTCGATGGAAGAAGGATATTTCATCGCAACATATTATGACAAAGACCCGAACGCTCCTATCATCCTTATCCCCACAGGATCCTGGTATCAACTTTATTATCACGACAACAAACCGGTCAACCGGATGGCAAAGATAAAAGCCGACTGGAGTCGCCGGTCCGGTTTTGGTTTCAACAAATTGATGCTTGGCGGGGAGTTTAACCATGGCGCCAACAAAGGCAGGGGCACTTATTATGATGATATGCAACACGCCCCGGCATGGCACGAATACCGCTATGACGAGAAATCTTCCGTAAACAATATCGCTTTATACGCCGAAGACAAGTTGACGCTGCTTTTTAATGATAACCCGCCGTCAAAAGCGGCTAAAAACGGCCCGTCAATGCTGGAGATAACGGCAGGTATACGCTCGGATATCACGATTATAAAAGATTCGGAATATGGTATGGTTCAAAGTTTTTCGCCGAGGGTCAATGCAAAATATACGTTCTGGGAAAAAGCGGACAAAGCAGTCCGGGATTTCAATATTTATGCCGGTTGGGGCAAAAGCGTCAAACTGCCCTCACTCGAAGTCCTCTACCCGAGACCGTCATATTCGGACGATCTGGCTTTCGCTCCGGGAACAATGGCCGACGGATCTACCTTTTATGCTTATTATACAATCCCGTCCAAAACGATTTACAATCCCGACCTGAAATGGCAGTATAACGAACAGGTTGAAATAGGAACGGAAGCGAACATCAAGGGCGTAAAAATATCTCTTTCCGTCTTTCGCAACAAGACATTCAACCCGTATATATGCGTCAAGAATTATACGCCGTATTCCTATAAACAGACCGACCAGAGAGCGCTTAACAACACGATAATCCCTTCCCAAGACAGAATATATGCCATAGACAAAACGTCCGGTATCGTCACCGTTTCCGACCGGAACGGTATCTACGAAAGCCGGCAATTAGACTATACGACGCGTGATACGTATAAAAGTAATGACATCTACCGGAACGGTTCGCCCGTAGAGCGAAAAGGGGTGGAATGGATCATTGATTTCCCGAAAATCCCGGCCGTCAAAACATCTTTCCGGCTGGACGGCAACTACTATTATTACAGAGGTACGGACGAAACGCTTATCGCATGGAAACCTTCGTTCAATATGGCCGGCGGAAGTCCTTTCAGGTATATCGGTTACTACATCGGCTCGTCCGCCACATCAACGTCAAGCCCCGTCGCTTCCGATATCATATCAACATCCACGCCATCGTCCGCATCGGTCAGCAACGGCAGCACATCCAAGGGGTTAAACGCAAACCTCACCGTAACAACCCATATCCCCGATATAAGAATGATTTTTTCCGTAAGGATAGAAGCTTCGTTATATAATTATACTCAAAGACTTAGCGAATATAACGGGAAAAACTGCGGATTTGTACTGACCGACCCGGAAGGATATTTCGGTAATGACGCCGATATTTACAAAGGAAACGTATATATAGGAAAATATCCGCTTTACTACACGACATGGGAAGACCCGGAAACAAAAATCCTTTTTGACGAGAAGTTCACATGGGCAAAAGAAAACGACCCGGCTCTTTATAACGAATTAGCCAAATTAGTCGTTAAATCAACCAACAGTTACTTTTTTAACCCGAATGAAATATCATCCTGGTTTTCGGCAAACATCAGTGTAACAAAAGAAATAGGCAATTTCGCTTCTATCTCCTTTTTTGCAAACAATTTTTTCAACAACATGTCGCGTGTAAAATCATCGAATAACAATACGGAATCAACATTATATAACAGCAGCTATATACCCCTGTTCTATTATGGATTATCCCTGAGACTGAAATTATAAATTATCAAACATTTTAAAACAAAGAAGCATGAAAAAGTTATTTTATTTTATGGTCAGCGCACTTATTTTGTGCGGCACGTCCTGTAAAGACGACGACAATGACGACAAGTACAAAACGTATTCGGTAACCGTACAGTTGGTTTATCCGGAAGAAAGTGATTTCAATCCCGTCGAAGGCGTGGAGGTGAAACTTACCAACACGACCGGCTCCGTATCCGACGCCGTTACGGACAACACGGGAAAAGCCGTTTTCACCGTTCCCGCAGGAGTATATGAAGCTTCGGCAACCGATGTTCGCTACGGTATAGGAGAATCTTTTATTTACAGCGGGATAAAAAGTAGTATCACCATAACCGATGCCTGGGTAAATACGGAAGTTGTGCAACTGACACTTTCCGAATCGAAAAAGGGACAGGTTGTAATTAAGGAACTGTATAACGGCGGATGCCAGAAGGACGACGGTTCAGGCTCTTTCCAGATGGACAAATACGTCATCCTGTATAACAATTCCGACCAGCCGGCCAGTCTCGACAATCTATGCCTCGGAATGGCTTTACCCTATAATGCGCAGGCAACAAATAACGACTACACGAATGGCGTCCTGTTTTATGAGGCGGAAGGATGGATTCCTGCCGGAAACGGTATATGGTATTTCCAGGAAAACGTAACGCTGGATCCCGGGAAACAGATTGTCATAGCGCTCAACGGTGCAATAAATCATACGCCGACGTATACCGCTTCCATTAACTTCAGTAATGCGGCATATTACTGCACCTACGACATAACGCAATATGAGAACACGACCTATTATCCGGCTCCTTCGGAAGTCATTCCCACATCGCATTACCTGCATGCCGTAAAATACGGGCTTGGAAATGCATGGGCTTTAAGTAATACCGCGCCCGCATTCTTCATATTCACAACAAAAGACGTATCGCCTGTTGATTTTGCCAACGACGCAGACAACACCAACTATCACGGAGGTACCGTATCCGGTGCGCAGATACGTAAAAAAGTGAAAGTGGAATGGGTTATTGACGCCATAGAAGTATTTACCACTTCAAGCGACAGGAACAATAAGCGCCTGACGGCTACGGTTGATGCCGGACAGATATACCTGACAAACTCATTCGGATATACATCGTACCGCAACGTGGATGCGGAAGCGACAAAAGCGATCGAAGGGAACGAAGCCAAACTTGTGTATAATTACAGCAAGGGAACGGAGATTGACGGAAAGGCCAGTACGGACCCGAGCGGGATTGACGCCGAAGCGTCCATTAAAAACGGCGCTCGTATCATTTATAAAGATACCAACAACTCGACGAACGACTTTCATCAACGCAAACAGGCTTCCTTACGGGATTAGACTTTAACGAACGATAATAATGAAATGCTGCATGACAGGATTTTCAAAGATCATATTTCCGGGATTGCTCCTGTCCGGCAAGGATGAGGGCGAAGCCGAAAGGTTCGGACGGTTTTCAAGGATATTATTCCTGATGCTGCTGGGCGGAGTTTTTTACTCCGCCTACACAGCAGCGCAGGACAAAAGTGATGCCGGACGGAAAGATTTCGACTATATAG
>JAISYY010000132.1 GCA_031269635.1 Tannerella sp.
GAAGTAAACAATCACACGGATAAGGCAAATGAAGCATGGAGCAAACCTCAAAATTCTGCAGTTGTAAGGAAGGAAACTCCTGACAGAGTTGCTACGGATAAGGAAATTAAGAAATTAAATAAAAGTATTCCCAATGAATAAAATAATTTCAGGGCAAACGCACGAAAATATTACCTTTGCATCATGAAAACAATACAGGAATATTTATCAGAGGTAGAAGATTTTCGGATAGAGAAAAAATGTTTACACAAATTGTCCGATATTTTATTGATAGGTCTGTTTACTTATTTGAGTAACGGATAGAATTATGAAGACATGTTTATATTAGCCAAAAGCCACAAGGAATTTCTAAACCCGTATGCAGCATTACCCAATGGCATCCCCTCTCACGATACCTACCGACGGGTAATTTCGTTGCTGAATCCCGACGTACTTCGGCGATGCCTGAACGATTACGGCAAAGACATTACCGGCTTACCGGCAGAAAAACAAATCTCTCCGGACGGCAAGAAACTCAGGGGAGTATCCCCGACAAGCCGGGGCAATACCGGATTGTACATTGTTAATACCCGGGTATCGGAAAATCGGTTGTGTGTCGGACAAAAGAACGTGGAAGACAGGAGCAATGAAATCACAGTCATACCATCCTTAATAGATGAACCGGATATAACCGACGCCGTTGTCTGTATAGTTACTTTCAGGGAAGACCACTGTCGGACAAGAAAAGACAATGCCCCCGAAAATCTTTCTACCCCTGAGAAAACTTGCCTTGCAACTTATCAGAGAACAACCCAATAACCTGAGTTTGAAGAAACGGAGACTGAAAGCAACTTACGACTTGGATGACCTCAAAAAACTGGTTACTTAAATTTTCGTGCGTTTACCCTGTAATATAGCAAGTATGTCTTCAAAATCTTTTAGTCAATTCTTCATCGGTTAAAATCGTCAATACGGCAAGTCCGTCGGGGGTCATTCCATTCGCTTCAATCGCAAAAAGAGAGGCTACAAGCGTTTCCATTTCATCCGGGGTCAGTATTTTTCCTGCAGGAATAGCGGTCGCTTTCGCAAGTGACAACGCCATTTTCCCGGCTCTTTTCTCCTGTTCGCTCGCCTCGTTTTCTACTGCTGCCGTAACAATCTCTTTTACCAGTTCCGCCGGATTTCCACGCGAAACATCCGCCGGTACTCCGTGTATGGCATAACTGTTGCCTCCCATCGGCGTAAGGTCAAAACCTAAAAATTTTATTTCATCCGTCAATAATGGCAATAACGACGATTCTACGGCTGTAAATTCTACCATTTCGGGGAATAGGAGTTTCTGGGAAACGGCCTGACGGCTGGTCATATTACGGATGTATTTCTCGAATAAAATACGAATATGTGCACGGCGCTGGTCGATGATGACAAGGCCGGATTTCAACGGGGTAATAATATAACGGTTTTTGTACTGGAAACATGGATTGGAGACATTGGCAAACATCTCATCACCGGCGCCGGCGGACGAACTATCCGGCGTCTCGCTTGCCGGAGCCGAAAGGGGAGGGAAGGATTCTTCTCCGGCGGGGGATTTTTTATCCGGCAGCAACATGGATTTGCGGTCATTCTCAAACCCTTCATACAATGATTTCCAGTCGTCCGCAGGACGGTGCAGATCGGTTTCCCGGAAAGGATTATAGTCTTTATTCAGCGTCAGTCCGGGAGGTTTAACGTCGGCCATGTTTTCCGGCGAAGGGTTGTAAACGGGAATATTGATCATGCCCGCCGTATCAAAATCTATGGGCGGGACGGCATTTGATTTTGCCAGCGACTCACGCACAGCCGAATAGATAATCTGCCATATCGGATGTTCATTTTCAAATTTGATTTCCGTTTTAGTCGGATGAATATTCACGTCGATGGTTGACGGGGCAACATCAAAATAGATGAAATAATCCGGCATTTCCCCGGCCGGTATCATTTGTTCATAAGCCTGCATCACGGCCTTATGAAAATAAGGGTGACGCATATACCGCCCGTTCACAAAGAAGTATTGCATGGCGCGTTTTTTTACGGAATCGGCACGCCCCACAAATCCCCGTATATTAATCAGGGAAGTATCGGTGTCTACCGATAATAATTTCTGATTAATGCCTTTTCCGAAAATGTCGACAATACGTTGCCTCAACCCGCATACCGGCAGTTCAAAAACGGTCATTTCATTATGGCGTAACGTGAACGATATGTCAGGATGAACAAGCGCTACGCGTTCAAATTCCGTAAGGATATGGCGAAATTCCGTTTCGTTCGCTTTAAGAAATTTACGGCGGGCGGGAACGTTATAAAAAAGGTTTTTTACGGAAAATATACTGCCTTCATTGCAGGCTTCCGGCATTACGGCATCAAGCGCCGAAGCCGAGACAGACAAACAGGTTCCCGTTTCGTCGCCTCTTGTACGCGTCCGCAGTTCCACTTGCGCCACGGCGGCTATGGAAGCCAGCGCCTCGCCGCGAAATCCCATGGTATGAAGCGAGAATAAATCATCAACGGACGATATTTTGGAGGTAGCATGACGTTCAAACGCCATACGTGCATCCGTTTCCGTCATTCCTTTTCCGTCATCTACCACCTGGACAAGCGTACGGCCGGCATCTTTTATGTTCACTGCAACAGTTCTCGCTCCCGCATCTATGGAGTTCTCCATTAATTCTTTTACTACAGATGCGGGACGCTGAATGACTTCCCCGGCGGCGATCTGGTTGGCTATGTGGTCAGGCAGTAAATGGATTATATCGCTCATGCTTCATTAGTTCATAAAGAGATACCAGAAGATTACACCCAACAGGACGATGATGAGTATCAGGCGCATATTTTTATACACGCGGTTACGAATGTCGTCGCCCCGGTTCTTGCTTTTTTTCAGGTGCGTAGTTCCCTCAATAAAACTGCCTTTTATCGCCTCCTTGTATTGCTCATAATCCGTTTCTTCAACTCCCATCTCCATTTTCACTTTATGAATACGCTTTTGCAAAGCCTCTTTACGCGGATCATAATAAATCGGCTTATGCTCGAATTGACGGGGCTTACGTAATTTATAAAAACTAAAAAACGCCATAATGTAATACGCATTAAATTCTTTATTTATTTCTTCAATATCAAAGATTCCACCGGGTTTTCCGCTTTTTTCAACGAACGGGGACCGGTATCTTCCGGCAAATCAATGGCGCCCGGAACGGCCGGCGATTCACGGACACCGGGTGTCAAATCCGCTTCAACCGGCGAAACCGGCGGAACATCCGCTCCTGCGGCTGTTTTCCTTTTATAAAAACGGAAAATATCGTATCTGTCAACCGGACGTAAATTTTCATGCCATGCGAATTTTTTCAAGGTTTTCTCCTCATCGGTTAAATCCGGCATCGGTATGACTTTCCCGGCAGACAACGGCCAGACTTTCAATTTTTCCAGTCCGCCGCTACTGTTCATCCACATAGACAGATACGAGCTTTGCAGATAATTTAAAACCTCGATCGTACTGTCTGTCTCCAACGGATAATAGATGGATTCCACATTGCCGTCCACATCAATGCGTTCCGGGTTCCTGCCCTTGAAATAGGCTTTCAGGTCATTTCCCCCAAGCTGGTTAAAACAGCCGGAATCTACTAACTGAATGGAAAAAGCGGACGTCGGAACATGAACATAATCAATCGCAGTGTCAGCCATATAAATGATTATCGAATCGCCGGACAATTGCTGGTTTTCGCTCCATAAAACGGGAGTGCCGAACATGTGCAAGACGGAATCTTTCGTATTGAAACGCATCGAATCACAGATACCCTGAATATCGGAGCGGTAAAAACGCGCTCCCCCGACAGCACGCAGATAACGCGAAGTCGAGTCGACAGTAATAAGTTCAAGCGTGTCGGCATAAAGGAACAGGGTGTCACCCTGCGAATATTCAAGCGCACATGCGCTATCGGTAACGAAAGCGTATTCCGTTTTTTCTTCGTAATATCCGTAATGACCGGTCAGCGTCATGTCTTGCGCCGTATCGCGGAGGCTCATATCTCCAAACGCGGTTCCTATCGCATGGGCTTTGTCATACACAAGCGAATCGCCGGTCAGTATTTTTTCGCCCGAAAAAACCTGCGAGCGGTCAAGCAACAGGGATGTATTTTCCTGCGTATTATACCAGCCTTTGGTGGAATAAACCGTTCCGCTGTCGGATTCGATGACGGAAGGTCCCAGTATGGTGGCTATTTTTGTTTCGGTACTGTATTCCAGTGTGTCGGAATATAATACGAAATTAGGGTTTGTCAAACATACGCTGTCATTAAAAACCGCTATTTTTGTTTCGGGGGAATATCGGCCGTAGAACGATGTCAATTCGTTTTCCACATCCACAACGCGTCCGCCCTCAAAGTAATAGCAGACATCCGCTATGCGGTCGTAATCAAGGCTGTCGGTATACAGCGTAACGATCGAACTGTCCTGTTGGATATTGACCATACGCACGTTACGGCGCATCCGCGCCAATTCAATATTGCCGTCATAAAACAGGTAATCGCCATACACAAACAGCGTGTCCCCCTGCTCCATGCGTACCGTCCCGAAGGCTTCCAGCGAACGATCGCGTTCGTAGAAATAAGCGCTGTCGCAATACATAAATGAACTGTCATGCCTGAAGATGACATTTCCGTTCAATACCTGGCGCTGGTCATCTATATTTTTATCGAAAGAACGTACACCGGCATGCTCCAGATAAATCTTAGTCTTTTTGACCGTATCTGCAGCATTTTCCTGCGCATGGGCGAAAGAGAAAAAAACACCCGGCAGGCATGTCACGATCATACATATCTTCCTGAAAAATTTCATTCCTTAATCCATCCGGGATATTTGAAATCACATTCGCGCCAACCGTCGGCAATGCGTATAAACATTGTTTTTTGTTTACTCGTAATCCATTCATTAAGAATTTCTTCGCGTTTCCGCTCTTCTACCAAAACCTTCAATGCCTGATAATCGTCGGAGACATTTGCCTGATGCGCTTTCACGCGCGATTTAAGCCGGACAATAGCCACCACATCTTTGTCGGAATGACTTCTCATGCGGAAAGGTTTGGAGATTTCTCCAATTTGCATTTCGTCGACTACAAGTCCCATTCCCTGTGGAAGTTCCTGCATTTCAAATTTGGAAGTGCCGTAATTACGGCTTTCCATATCCTGGTTCACCATTAAGCCTTTATTGTTTTTGGTGTCTTTATCGGCAGAGAAATAAGTGGCCGCTTCTTCAAATGTTATCTTAGCGGCATTAATATCGGTATAAAGCGTATCAAGCCTGTTTATCGCCTTCTCAATTTCCTGTTCCGACACTTTGGGACGCAGCAATATATGGCGGCAGTCCAGACGGTCTCCCCGTTTTTCGATCAACTGGATGATATGAAATCCATATTCCGTTTCAACAATATTGGAGACTTTTGACGGATCGCTCAGGTTAAACGCTGCATTCGCAAATTCGGGCGCCATTTGTATTTTCGACATAAATCCGGTTGCGCCCCCACGTACTGCCGAAGCCAGATCTTCGGAATAAATACTTGCCAACGTGGAAAAAGTCCGTTCGCCCTTGTTTATCTGTTCGGTAAACTCCCTCAACCGCGCCTTTATCGCATCAATATCTTCAATCGGAATCCTCGGTTCCATCGTTATGATTTCGACCTCGACCGTCGAAGGAATCATCGGCAGGCTGTCTTTCGAGAGTTGACTGAAATATTTCCGCACATCGGAAGGGGTCAGTCGTATATCGCCTACTATTTTTTTCTGCATTTCCTCGACGACCTGCTGGTCGCGAACAATTCGTTTCTGTTCTTCCTTTATCAGGGATAATTTTTTGCCTCCCATATATTCTTCCAGCTTTTCTTTAGAGCCGACCCGGTTGATACTCATGTTGACCCAGCGGTCGACATAACGCAGCACATTGCTTTCATCGGCATATATGCTGTCCACCTTTGCCTGACTCAGGAACAGCTTCTGCACGGCAATCTGCTCCGGAAGAAAACAATACGGATCGCCCTCAAAACGCATCCCCTCATTTTGCATATAAAGACGTTGATTTTCAACATCCGACCTCAGAATAGCCTCATCTCCGACTACCCATATAACTTCATCTATAACATTCTTTTGCGCGATCGCCGACAATGCTGCGCAAACGAAAATAATTGCGATAAACAGTTTTTTCTTTATCATTACATTTTTATTTTGTTATTCAGTAATAAATTTAACAGTTCCTTTTTTTACCGCATCGCGGTAAAGATTTTCCCCGAACGCATGCAGATAGTCAATCTTCCGCTTATTTACCAGCATCTCCTGTATCTGTATTCGTACATAGTCAAACGGCGCCATGCTGCCAATCAGGAGCTTATCCGTTATATTAAGAAAATAAACATGCGTGCTGTCTGATAGTTCCAGATGATCATTCGCTCTTAAAAACTGGGTCGGATTCGAGATCTGATGCGGCATTTTAAGTACGATATCATTAAAATTCACCCAACGGTCATAGAAATAATCGTAAAGAATAGCATTCTGAATACCGTATTTTTCGATTTTTTCCAGCGATTCTTCGGATTCCGAACGATACCATGTCCTGACATTGTCCAATCCGGGCGCATCCACAGGAACTTTAATGAATAATCCCCGGATGAGATTTTCGCCCAAGACAAACTGCTGCTTATTTTCTTCGTAATATTCCATCTGCTCATGTTCGTTTATCTCTGCCGATACTTTATCGCGGATGATGTACTCCTGATACAGGTGACGCATCAACGAACGCCTGTACTCACCGACAAGTTTATCAATTTCCGCCTTATCATCACCTATATTCTGATAGGCCGCTTCGTCCATCAGGGCATCAATTATCCATTTCTTTATAATATTTTCCGCCCGTATCGTGCTATCGGCAGACGACATACCATTGCTGTTGGGCATCTGACTTTTCAGATCCCCCCGCGTGAATACTCTGTCTTTAACTCTGACCAGGACTTCCTCGGACGATTGTTCCACGCCCGGCTTCCCGCAAGTGGAAAAAAGAAAGGCACATAAGATAAATGAAAAAGTTTGCTTCATCCGTTATCGTTTATATCAATTAAGATATTTCTTAATCTTCCTGATCACTTTTTTGTTTATTGTCACCGGATATTTCTCATTCAGTTCCTTTATCCACTCAGCTTCGAGCTTTTCCTGTTCATCGGCAGGCTGGCTCCACACGCGTTTGTTACTTATCTCAAATAAAAGTATGCCGTCGTAATATTCTTTCACGATCATATTATATTCGGCATTATCCTGTCCCAGTTTTTCACGTTCCATTTCCGTCACGATGTCACGCACGAAAAGATCATATATTTCCTGCATATAATCTATCGACAGGGTCTTTGCCGAAGTCGGCCTCCGGTTCATATAATCCACAAAATCGTTCTGCATATAGTCAATCGTATCAAGCCGCATGAGGGGCTTTGCCATTTCTATTCCGCGATAAAAGAACGATGTATCGGTCGGGAAATAGTCATTGGCAAGGCGCTGCAACTCGGCGTATGCTTCGGGATAAAAAACATAACCGTGACGGGCTTTCATCTTTTCGTCGAACCCGCTATATAACTCAAAATTGCGTTCCGAGCGCTTCATAAACCCATAAATCTGGCTTTCGAGTTCTTCAAATGACGTCTCTGTCTTTTTGTCTATCAATTTCAATAGGTGAAAACCGTACCTTGTCTTCACCGGCTCACTTACATCTCCTGTATTTTCAAGAGCGAAGGCCGCTTTTTCAAACGGGTCGACCATTTCGCCCAGTCCGAAATAAGGTAATAAACCGCCCCGCTTACTGCTAACGGTATCATTGGAATACTGTCCTGCCAGTTCGGCAAAATCTTTTCCGGAAAGAATTTCCCGGTAGATCGAATCCGACTTCATCCGAATCTGTTCGACTTCTTCGTCCGTAGGGTCTGACGACGGGAAAGAGGTGAGAATATGCGCTATCCGTACTTTGCCGGGATTCGGTATTTTCCGGTCTAACTTAAACAGATGAAAACCGATCATCGAACGAAGGGGGAATGATATTTCGCCCGGCTCCATCGAAAAAATCTTTTCTTCCAGCACTTTTAACATTTGCAAAGGATATACATGCGCTTCGCTTACATAGGTTACATCTTTGCGCTGCGGATCGCTTGTTAACGATTCGCCTACCGACTCAAACGATTCGCCGTTTTCGATGCGGTTATACGCTTCCATTGCTTTTTTGTACGCCTCTACCGTATCTTTCGGAACAATCTCGCCTCCGGGCAGATAAAACAAAATATGTTTGAAGCCGGGAATATATTTTGTCCGTTCGTACACAACGCGCATAGCCGAGTCCTCCGCCGCTTTATCCGAAAGATAACTCTCCTGTAATTGTCTTGTGTACTCACCCAGCTCTTTTTCAAACTTTGACGCCTTATGGACGCCCAACGATTCGGCATCCGCAACTTTTAGTTTATAAATTTTAAATAATTCAACATAATAATCCACAGATTTTTTATCACTCAAATCAACGCTATTGTCTTTCCGCGCCATATAAATAAACTCAGAAAGCGGAATTTCTTTCCCCGCTACAGTTATCACCACCGGATCTTTTTTTTCTTTCGCTTCTACAGTCGTTACTAATACTAACGAAATAAACAACATTCCTATTTTCTTCATAAACTTCTTATATTTTAATTTATAATACTGTTAATTTGCCAATTCGGACAAAAATTTGATTCGCACCAGACGGATTTCTTCCTCCGTATAATCACTGCCTAACTCCGTAATGGCTATTTCCAGCGAATCCGTTTCCGATTCTTTAAAATATTGATATATTTCGTCAATATGATCTTCATCCATTACATCATTGATGAAATAATCAATATTTATCCGTGTACCGGAATAAACGATCGTTTCTATCTCATCCAGCAATTCATCAAACTCCAGTCCTTTGCTTATTGCAATATCATCCAGCGCCACTTTACGGTCGATACTTTGCACAATCCAAACTTTTAACTTGGACTTATTCGCGACAGTCCTGACGCGCAAGTCTTCAGGACGGATAATCTCGTTTTCTTCGACATATTTTTTTATCACATCGACAAACTCTTTTCCGTAGCGTTTCGCTTTTCCCGCCCCGACGCCGGGTATATTCTGCAACTCCTCGACCGTTACAGGATAAGTGGTAGCCATCGCTTCGAGCGAAGGATCCTGGAATATCACATAAGGAGGAAGCTCCAACTTTTTAGACATTTTCTTCCTCAAATCTTTCATGACCGAAAACAGTTCCGGATCGACGGCACACGAGGCGCCGCTATGTACGGGCACTTCATCATTGTCGTCATCATCATCAAATTCATGATCCTTCACTACCATAAATGAAACCGGCTTTTTCATGAAAGCCAGGCCTTTTTCCGGGAGTTTCAGCAGACCGTAATTTTCAATATCCTTTTCGATATATCCGGCAATCAGCGCCTGACGGATAACGGCCTGCCACAACCTCTCATCTTCGTCTTCACCACATCCGAAAATCTCAAGTTTGTCATGCTTATATGATAATATATCCGACGTTTCACGTCCGATTAATATATTAACGATATAATCGGTTTTATATTTTTCTTTCAAGATACTTATTGTTTCAAGTATCGTTGACAACAATTCTTTAGCTTCAATCAATTTCTTGGGTTTAAGACAATTATCGCAATTTTCACAATTCTCCTCCGTATATTTTTCGCCAAAATAATGTAACAGTACTTTCCGGCGGCATACGGCCGTTTCGGCATAAGCTGCCGTTTCGAGCAACAACTGCTTTCCGATCTCCTGTTCCACGACAGGTTTTCCTTGCAGGAATTTTTCCAACTTCTGCAAATCCTTGTTGGAATAAAACGCAAGGCACTGTCCTTCGCCGCCGTCGCGTCCGGAACGGCCTGTTTCCTGATAATATCCTTCGAGACTTTTGGGTATATCATAATGTATCACATAACGCACATCCGGCTTGTCGATACCCATACCAAAAGCAATCGTAGCAACGATGACGTCAATTTCTTCCATTAGAAACGCATCCTGATTGGCCGAACGAACGTGCGATTCCATTCCGGCATGATACGCCCGCGCCTTAATGCCGTTCGCTTGGAGGATTTCGGCAAATTTCTCCACTTCCTTACGGCTGAGACAATATACAATACCGGATTTGCCGTCATTCGCCTTGATGAATTTTATAATATCGCGGTCTATATTAATCGTTTTAGGCCGGACTTCGTAGTACAGATTTGAACGATTGAAAGAGGATGTAAAAACCGCGGCCTTCATCATTCCCAGATTCTTTTGTATATCGTGCTGAACTTTCGGCGTTGCCGTTGCAGTCAGGGCAATCATGGGACGGGCGCCTATTTCATTTATGATCGGACGGATACGGCGATATTCGGGACGAAAATCATGCCCCCACTCCGATATACAATGCGCTTCATCCACGGCATAAAAAGAGAGCCGTATCTGGCGGAGAAACTCTATGTTCTCTTCTTTTGTAAGCGATTCGGGCGCGACATATAACAATTTCGTTTTTCCCGACAGGATATCGGATTTCACATCGTCGATAGCGGCCTTGTTCAATGACGAATTGATAAAATGGGCTATCCCGTCTTCATCGCTGAAATTACGCATCGCATCGACCTGATTTTTCATCAGGGCGATCAAAGGAGATATGACCAATGCCGTCCCCTCCATTAATAAAGCAGGCAACTGGTAACACAACGATTTGCCGCCGCCGGTAGGCATCAGTACGAATGTGTCTTTTTCCGCAAGAACGTTTTTGATAATCTCCCGCTGGTTACCTTTAAATTTGTCGAATCCGAAATGCAATTTTAATGCTTCCGTTATTCCGTCCTTTTTCATTCTTGTAGAACCGGTTTTCCTTGTTGCATCACCTTTTTTAACGGTATCCCTTTTACCGGTCGATGATTGCGCCTCTTTTTTTTCCGTAGTTCTTTTTACTGCACCTGTTTTCTTAACAACACCCGTTGTTTTCTTTACAGATTCTGATTTCTTTGCCGAAGATTCATTTTTTGCCATATACAGAAAGTAATAACTATTATGCTATTTGTAATCTATTAACATCCGCATGTTCAAAATTATCTTTTGCATACTGCAATGTTACGTGTAGTTTCTTTTGCGTTCCCGAAGGCATTTTATACATAGCATCCATCATTATGGCCTCAACAATAGAACGCAATCCGCGTGCTCCCAACTTAAGTTCTATTGATTTATCAACGATAAAGTCATAGACATCGTCGTCAAAAGTAAGTTTTATTTTATCCATTTCAAACAATTTGACGTATTGTTTTATAATGGAATTTTTAGGCTCGGTAAGAATCCGCGTCAAGGCGATTCTATCCAACGGACTAAGGTATGTCAGGATAGGCAGGCGTCCGATTATTTCCGGGATCAGGCCAAAGGATTTCAAATCCGTAGGATTGATATATTTCAACATATCGGTTCTGTCTATGCCCGGTGTGTTGTAATTGGCCGTATATCCTACAACACGTGTATTGAGCCGTTGCGCGATTTTTTTCTCAATGCCGTCAAAAGCGCCTCCGCAAATAAACAAAATATTTTTCGTATCAACGGCGATCATCCGCTGTTCAGGATGTTTACGCCCGCCCTGCGGGGGCACATTCACAATCGAACCTTCCAAAAGTTTCAACAATCCCTGCTGCACCCCTTCGCCGCTCACATCGCGGGTAATCGAAGGATTATCGCTCTTACGGGCGATCTTGTCTATCTCATCAATAAAGACAATCCCCCTTTGCGTTGCGACGACATCATAGTCGGCAGCCTGCAACAGGCGTGTCAGGATGCTTTCTATATCTTCGCCGACATACCCGGCTTCGGTAAAAACGGTTGCGTCGACGATGCAAAAAGGGACATGCAGTTTTTTAGCGATTGTACGCGCGAGCAACGTTTTTCCGGTACCCGTCGCCCCTACCATTATAATATTGGACTTTTCTATTTCCACATCATCTTTTGCCCCTTTCTGCATCAACCGCTTATAATGGTTATAAACGGCAACGGAAAGATAGCGTTTGGCTTCGTCCTGGCCTATCACATATTCATCGAGAAAATGCTTTATATCAGAGGGTTTGGGGAAATCTTTTTCATCAAGACGAAAAACGTTGCCGCCTTTGCGGCGTTTCTCATCCTGTACAATATCATAAGCCTGCTCCGTACAGCTATCACAAATTGCACCGGAAAGACCGGTAATCAATACATTTGCTTCCTTACGGGTCTTACCACAAAAAGAACATTTGTCATCTGCCCTGCTCATTCTCTATTTTACCTTTTTTAATAATACATCATCAATCATACCATATCCTTTCGCCTCGACAGCCGTCATCCAGTAATCGCGATCACTGTCCCGTTCTACGTCTTCGTACGGTTTTCCCGAATGAGTTGATATAATTTTATACAATTCCTCTTTTATCTTCACAATCTCACGAACCGTAATCTCCATATCTGCAGCCTGTCCCTGCATTCCTCCCATCGGCTGGTGGATCATCACCCGCGAATGTTCCAGCGCAAAACGCTTTTCCTTTGCTCCGGCAACCAGTATGACGGAAGCCATGGAGGCCGCTATCCCGGTACATATCGTAGATACGTTACTGCTTATGTACTGCATCGTGTCATAGATGCCAAGTCCGGCATAAACAGCGCCGCCCGGAGAATTTATATAAATGGATATAT
>JAISYY010000145.1 GCA_031269635.1 Tannerella sp.
ATCTTTCTGCATCAACCGTTTATAATGGTTATACACGGCAACGGAAAGATAACGCTTGGCTTCTTCCTGCCCGATCACATATTCATCGAGAAAATGCTTTATATCCGACGGTTTTGGAAAATCTCTTTCATCAATACGAAAAAGATTGCCGCTTCTACGGAGTTTCTCATCCCGTACGATATTATAAGCCTGCTCCGTGCAACTATCACAAATAGCACCCGAAATACCGGTAATCAACACGTTGGCATCCTTGCGGGTCTTACCGCAAAAAGAACATTTGTCATCAGCTTTAACCATTCTCATTTTGCCTTTCTTAACAATACATCATCAATCATTCCATACGTTTTCGCTTCGGCAGCCGTCATCCAGTAATCGCGATCACTGTCCCGCTCTACGTCTTCGTACGGTTTTCCCGAATGAGTCGATATAATTCTATATAATTCCTCTTTTACCTTCACAATCTCACGAACCGTAATCTCCATATCTGCGGCCTGTCCCTGCATTCCTCCCATCGGCTGGTGGATCATCACCCGCGAATGTTCCAGCGCAAAACGCTTTTCCTTTGCTCCGGCAACCAGTATGACGGAAGCCATTGAGGCCGCTATCCCGGTACATATCGTAGATACGTTACTGCTTATGTACTGCATCGTGTCATAGATGCCAAGTCCGGCATAAACAGCGCCGCCCGGAGAATTTATATAAATGGATATATCTTTCCCGGGATCGCTGGTGTCCAGATACAGAAGCTGCGCCTGGATAACATTCGCCGTATAATCATCAATCTGCGTTCCCAAAAAGATGATACGGTCCATCATCAAACGTGAAAACACATCCATTTGAGCCACATTCAACTGACGCTCCTCAATAATAGTCGGCGAAATATAGCTGCCGGTAATATTCGCATAACTGTCCAAAGCGTTTCCATTCATGCCTAAATGCTTTGTCGCATATTTTCTAAAATCATTCATACTGTTCCAATTTATTTAATTTCCAAACATCCGCATAACACCGTTTTGTCCGCTTCGTTACATTGACGCTCCGGCGCATACTTATGCACCGGTTTCCTCCGGTATCTTATGAAATTCTTCGGGCGTCAACTCCTGAACCTCTATCGTAATCTTTTCTTTTATCAAAGAAGACAGTTTTTCTTCGATGACTCGATTCACAAACTTACTTACCGTTTCTTCTTTATTCAACATATCTTTCACATATTTATCCAGCAGATCTCCGGAGACAGACGTGATGCCGTACTGTGCAAATTGCAATTTTATAACACGTTGTGCATACGCTTCAAGGTCTTCTTTTTCTACTTTGACATCATATTCCTTAACCAGTTTGTCTTTTGCAAAATGATACTTAAAATCTTCAACCACTTGCGGATAATCGTTATCCACCTGTTCTTTTGTCGTCTTCTCATCCACCTTAAGCAGCCAGCGCTTCAGGATGTCGTCGGCAAAAGCGACATCACCGGTTTTCTTTATTAACAGTTTGCGCATATCTTTTATAAACCTGTAATCGCTCTCCGGCGCATATTGCTCAAGCAGAAAATCTTTTATTTTATCACGAAATGCAGCTTCATCCTTTACCACATCCTGCCCGAAGACACGGTCAAAAAGTTCCTGGTTAAGTTCGGCGGCATTATGGCGTGTAATTTCTTTTATCTCAAAAGTGAAATCACTCTTCATGTC
Organism: Tannerella sp.; assembly: GCA_031269635.1. Lineage (GTDB taxonomy): Bacteria > Bacteroidota > Bacteroidia > Bacteroidales > Tannerellaceae > Tannerella. The sequence continues at coordinate 1,689 of JAISYY010000145.1, forward strand.
TGTCACCTGACTTTTCTCAATATTAAGGAACGACGCGATCTCGGCCTTCGCTCCCTTATATGCCTTATAAGGGTTAAAAACAATTTTGCAATTCAGCGCCGCACCGATAAACTTTTTCTGTTCCATTTTACCTTTCATATAGGACGGTGTAAGTACGGCGTCTTCAACCAGGATACCTCCGGCTTTCGGTTCCCCATTCTCCAGCTCCGTAACAGTTCCTTTAACGATATCTTCCCCTTCTACCTTGTCAACTTTATCGTAAGAACCGAAATTTCTGCAATACTGCTTGACCTCTTTATCAATCAACTCGTCGTCAACCTTTAACGAATAAAAGGTAAGTTTATCTTCTTTTGTCAACTCAAAATCAATCTCCGGTGATAAGGCCACATCGAAACAAAATTCAAAATTTTCATCCGTATCGAAATTAACAGGCTTCTGTTCCGTCTCATTCGGAATCGGTTCTCCCAAAACCTTAATATCTTCATCACGGATATACGAATACAATTTTTCCGAGACTAATTTATTTATTTCCTCCGCCAACGCATGCTTGCCATACAATTTCTTTACAATACCAAGCGGGACCATACCTTTCCGGAAGCCGGGCATATTCACCTGCCGGCGCAATTTATGCAGATTTCTGTCTAACAATTCTGCGTAATCATTCTTTTCAATCTCTACCTTTAATACGCCGCTCACGGCATCGTTGCTTTTCAGAGAAACATTCATTCTGTCTTGTTTATTAATTAATTAATTCTTACTCTTGCCAAAAATAGGATGCAAAAATAATAAAAATATTTTACGGTCTATCTTTATTCCTAAAATTTTTATTTACGAAAATAATGGATATTATCAAATTCACGATTAATACGCCGCCGCTACAGGCAATATAAAATGCCAGCCACTCATTAACCGGTTCGCATGTATAATAAGCGACAATCGTTGCTATAAGCAGGCTAACGATGATAAACAACAGTACTCGTATAACTTTTTTCTTATTCATAATTCTATCATAATAACTGCGAAGATAATGCTTTTATAAATTTACCCCCCTATTCATCACCTCCATCCTGTACCGGATTTCCGTCCCTGAGAAAGCGATGCCCAGCAGCAGCATTTTGTTACCGGTTTGTCGTATTCATCTATCAGGATAACTGCTTTTTCGCCTGTTTCCCGGTGCAGTTTTTCAATCAGTTCGGAAAAACAGCCGGAAGCGGATTCGCGTACAAGTGTCAAACCGGCATCTTCCGCCTTTTTTTTCAGGACAGCAATCATATCACGTTCCATCATTTCCGGCGTCGAATGACTAATGAGCGTCCAGTCTATCCGTATCGCGGGAAACGTCCGTGTCCAGTCCCACCTGTCGTAAATCCACAGACCGTCGAACAGATCCCTGCGTCCGCTGAAAATAGCGTCCATCGTACTTACCGTCAGTGACTTTCCGAAACGGCGCGGCCGGGAAAGGAAAACGATTCTGTGGCCGGTAATCAGCCTGTGAATATCCTGCGTCTTATCCACATACAGAAGCCCTTCTTCCCGTAATGTTTCAAACGATTGTGTTCCTATCGGCAAATTTTTCATATCTATTTGCTTTAATAATGATTTCACAAAAGTACAAAATTATATTGTTCAAACCGCTATTTTAATAATATTTTCAGGATTACCGTGTTTTTTAGGAGTATGCCCTGTGTAATAGCCGGGTGCTGTCTCTAAGTTTTTCCGGAATAACAGTCATTGACTTGATAACATGGGGCTCTGCCTGCGTCGGACTAAAAGCAAGCGTCTACGCTTGCAGCGAAGTAAAGTGGAGGTAAACAGGCGCATTTTTACCGACAAAGTTTCGCTTTGCAGCATGTCTGGAGAGATGCTGTTAATAATTTAGTCCGAAAGCCCACTATGGCGCTACATTTTGATAACCGTATTCAATGTCATCTTTTACGATACAGACATTTTTCAGGTCTTTTATTTGCTCTTGATTTTTGCTTTTTCCGCCAACTTCAAAAGTAATATTGTTGATATTGAAATCTGCTTTTTCAGAACGAAAGACTTCGTTTTTTACCCGCATCTGATTGAAAAATACGGTTTCGCGAATATTGCCGGTTTCAGGCTGCTGTTCTGCCAATGCAAAAATCAAATTGGTATTGTCTAAATACACTTTGTCCACCTTGCCGAATTGCCCGATTCCTTCGCCCATATCTCGCAACTGCATAATTAGTAAGTCCTTAATAATACCTGCTCGGATAGTGGGTCGAGAAAAATATGGCGAAAAAACCAGTCGGAAAATAAAAGGCAAAAGTTTATCCTTGAGTTTTTCCATCTATTTCCGCAAATTCCATGCGGTCCCAGCCATCAATGCATTGATTTGAACGCCGGCTTTTCCCCAAAAGTAATTTTCCAGTAGCCGGTAATCATATTTTAAGTGACTGATTATCGGCTCTATTGCGGCTCTGGTGCGAAACTGTTGGCGCTTTTTACGTTTCTGATAATTTGTATCTGTCTTTTTCGGAGGGGAGGGTATTAATATGTTTACGCCTTCTATTTCCGATTTTCCTTTGCCGCCACGGTCTTATG
>JAISYY010000208.1 GCA_031269635.1 Tannerella sp.
TTGCAAAAAGCGCAATTGATAGTCGTAGAAGGTACACTTTATCCTCTATTGATGCGGCTTAAAAACAGCGGACTGCTGTCGTATCAGTGGGTAGAATCTACGCAAGGGCCTCCTCGCAAGTATTACACGCTCACGGAAGATGGAAAATTGATTCTTTCGGAACTGGAAACCGCATGGTTGGACATGAATGAAACCATCAAATTGCTGAAAAATAAACAATTAAATTAAAAAAGATATTTTATGAAAAAGACTTTAACTATTAATTTGAACAGGAAAGTGTTTCACATAGATGAAGACGCATATTCACTGCTGGATAATTACTTGCAAAATTTAAGGAATTATTTCAGGAAAGAGCAGGGACTGGAAGAAATAATGACCGATTTTGAAGGTCGAATCGAAGAACTTTTAAGTGAAAAAATGGGAAATGGAGTAGATGTGGTGTCGATCTCCGAAGTGGAAAATGTTATCCGGCAACTGGGAAATCCAAGTGATTTCGGCGTGGACAGTTCGGACGGGAACGGTGATAATCCGTCATTCACGACCGGCCAAAATACTCCGGGCAAAAAGAAGTTTTACCGCGACCCCTATCATAAAATTGTCGGAGGCGTCTGTTCCGGTATTGCCGCCTATTCCGGCTGGGATGTTACATGGGTGCGCCTTGCTGTGGTATTGCTGTTTTTCCTAAGTTTTCCGGTCGCTAATGTAACCTTTATACCCGGATGGATTGTCGTCCTGTACATTGTGTTTTGGATCGTCATTCCGGCGGCAAGAACGGCCGAACAGCGGCTGGAAATGTCGGGCGAGCCGATTACTGTTGGAAATATCGGGAAAAAAGTAGCGGAACAGGCAAATACGAATACTTCAAATTATGAGAGAAATAACGGTTGTCTAAGCGCCTTCCTGAAAGTCTGTCTTATCTTTTTTGCAATTATAATCGGTATGCCGCTATTATTTGCACTTGTAATCGTGTTGATCGTCCTTTTTGCTGTTTTATTTGGCGCCGGCATGGGTGTTTTCGGGGGATTGATTCCGTTTTTGAGTAATGATTTTTTGGTTATCCAACGGCCTGTACTGGCTGCAATCGGCGGTTTCCTGTTTATTGGAATCCCGCTTATTTCATTGATTTACATTATTGTTTCGGCAATTTTCAAATGGAAACCGGTACACAGAGGCATCAAAATGACAGCGCTTGTTGCATGGATTGTATCCATTTTTCTGCTGCTGTTTTCGGGCTGGAAAACGGAATGGCGACACCTGCACCATTGGGACAGCGACCGCAGTACATGGTTTTTCAACCGGGATAAAATTGGTGACGGAAATATTACGGAACGCACCGAAACGTTTTCCGATGTTGTTAAAAAACTGGAAATAAGAGGGAATTTAATGATGGTTTTGGAAATAGACAGCCTTTCGAACGATTTGCCGGGACTAAGGCTTGAGGGCGATTCCAACATTATTAACCGTCATCTGCACATCGAACAGCGTGGAGAAAAACTTGTTCTCCACAATAAATGGAAACAGGGAATAAAGCAGTCAAAACCGTACAAACTGATACTTAAAACTTCCGGTTTTGAAAGAATAGAAATAACAGGAGCGGCAAATTTGGAAGCCGCCGGTCTGAATACGGAAAAACTCGGAATAAAGGCAACAGGGGCAAGTCTTATAAAAATGCCGGATATGAATATCGTAAATTTGGAAATTAACTGTATCGGCGCATCCATGGCAACATTGACGGGCAAAGCTACAAATGTTAAACTGGAGGCGACGGGCGCATCGCATATTCAGGCAAACGAACTCACGTCCGATACGGTATATGCAAATGCTATGGGTGCAAGCAAAATAAAATGTAATCCTGTCGTATTTCTTGATGCAGACGCAAAAGGAGCAAGCCATATAACTTACTATTCCGAACCTGCAAGCAAATCAGTCAGCGCAAGAGGTGCAAGCGGTGTAAGCATGAAATAAAAACAGAAATTACCCGTTATCGCGAAGATTGTTTAAGGGTCTCTGTTATGGGCAGACCGGAAAAAAAGGCTTTTCGGCGTCACGTAACCGGAATTTTGTCCGGTTACGTTTCTTTCTTTTTCTTTTCCGAAAATCTTTTTTTCGTCGGTTTATCAGCCGATTCTGCGACAATCTTCCGACAATCTTCGAGCGTCAGCGATGCGGGGTCGGAGCCTTTCGGAATGCGGTAGTTGCTACCTTTATAAGCAATGTAAGGGCCGTATTTCCCGTTTAATATTTCTACTTCGGGATCTTCCCGGAACGTTTTAATCTGGCGTTCCTGTTCTTTTTTCCGTTTGTCTTCAATAAGTTCTATGGCCTCTTCCGGCGTCATGCTGACGGGATTCATCGTTTTGGGGATCGAAATAAACACCCCGTTGTACCTGATAAACGGACCGAAACGGCCCATGCCTGCAATCATTTCTTCCCCTTCGTATTCACCTATTGTGCGTGGGAGTTCGAAGAGTTTCAGCGCTTCGTTGAGTGTGATTGTTTCGATAGACATACCTTTCATCAACGACGCGAACTGCGGTTTGTCGTTCTTTTCGTCGGAATTAGCCTGGCCGATTTGCACGACAGGGCCGTAGCGTCCGATTTTGACGAAGACGGGCTTGCCGCTTTTGGGGTCTGTACCCAGTTCGCGTTCGCCTACCTTGTGTTCTGTTTTTACGGCCGACACCGCCTCGACAATCGGATGAAACACCTTGTAAAATTTATTCATGGCTTTCGTCCATTCCAACTTGCCTTCCGCTATGGTGTCGAACTCTTTCTCGACGTTAGCCGTGAAATTGTAATCCAAGATATTCGGGAAATATTCTACCAGGAAATCATTTACTACCACGCCTATATCCGTAGGCATTAGTTTGTTGCGATCGACTCCGATTATTTCCCTGTTGTCCGTATCGGATATTTCCCTGTTTTTAAGCGTTAATATATTATAATTGCGCTCAATTCCAGCCTTGTCTCCGCGTACCACATATTCGCGGTTTTGTACCGTCTGGATGATGGGGGCGTATGTAGAGGGGCGTCCGATTCCCAGTTCTTCGAGACGGTGTACCAGGCTTGCTTCCGTATATCTGGGCGGCCGTTGCGTGAACCGCTCCGTGGCGACGATGTCTTTCAGCGAAAGCGCCTCGTTTTTCTTCACCGGCGGCAGGAGGCCGTTCTCCTGTTCGCTCTCGCTGTCTTCGTCAATGCTTTCCATATAAACATGCAGGAAGCCGTCGAAGGTGATGATTTCGCCCGTAGCGATGAATTTTTCCTCCTCTTTGTTGCTTATGTTAATGGTTATTACGGTACGTTCGAGTTCGGCGTCGGCCATTTGGCATGCGATTGTACGTTTGAAAATGAGGTCGTACAATCTCCTTTCCTGCACGTTCCCGCTTATCTCCGGGGCGCTCATGTATGTCGGGCGAATCGCCTCGTGGGCTTCCTGCGCACCTTTACTCTTGGTATGGTATTTGCAGAATTTGTAATACTCCTCGCCGTATAAACCGATGATCGCGTCCTTACTTGCGTTCAGTGCCAGGTCGCTCAGGTTGACCGAATCGGTACGCATGTAAGTGATGTATCCCGATTCGTAGAGGCGCTGGGCAATCATCATGGTCTGCGTCACCGAAAATCCGAGTTTGCGGGCGGCTTCCTGTTGCAGCGTAGAGGTGGTGAACGGAGGAGCCGGGGATTTTTTTACCGGCTTCGTCGTTATGTCTTCAATGGAGAACTCCGAATCTTTGCACGATTCCAGGAATGTCATGGCCTCTTTTTTGTTTTTGAGCCGCTTGTTCAGTTTTGCGTTAAGCAATGTCGTCCCGTCCGGTAAAATGAATGCGGCGGTTACGCGGTAGGAGGCTTCGGTTTCAAAATTATTTATCTCCCGTTCGCGTTCGACGATCAGGCGGACAGCTACGGACTGTACGCGCCCGGCGGATAAAGCCGGTTTAACTTTGCGCCAAAGTATGGGGGATACTTCAAAGCCGACGATACGGTCGAGCACGCGACGTGCCTGTTGTGCGTTCACGAGGTTCAGGTCGATATTCCGCGGATTTTTCAATGCATTGACTATTGCCGTTTTGGTTATCTCATGAAAAACGATACGTTTCGTATTGTCCGGCTTGAGGTCGAGCACCTCGGAGAGATGCCACGCAATAGCCTCTCCTTCACGGTCTTCATCGGAAGCGAGAAGTATCTCATTTGCAGATGAGGATTCTTTTTTCAGCTCCGAAACTAATTTTTTCTTCTCCGCCGGTATCACATACTCGGGCGCATAATTGTGTGCAACGTCAATACTGAATTCTTTTGGCTTCAGATCACGGATGTGACCATAGCTTGACATCACTTTATAGTCCTTCCCCAAAAACTTTTCAATAGTTTTCGCTTTTGCGGGCGACTCAACGATAACGAGATTTTTTTGCATACTTACATTTATATTAAAATCGCCGCAAAGATACAAAAAATCTTCATTCTCAATTAAATTTATTATTTTTGCGCCGTGAATTTATAAAATTAGATAGAAAGATATGGAATCAGCAACGAAATATGACCCCTCGGAGGTTGAAGGAAAGTGGTATCAATACTGGATGGAACACGGATTGTTCCGGTCGAAGCCGGACGGACGCGCGCCCTACACGATTGTCATACCGCCTCCGAATGTGACGGGAATATTGCACATGGGGCACATGTTAAACAATACGATACAGGATATCCTGGTGCGCCGGGCGCGGATGAAGGGCAAGAACGCCTGCTGGGTGCCGGGTACCGACCACGCTTCGATCTCTACCGAAGCCAAGGTGGTGGCTAAACTGGCCGCCGAAGGTATCCGTAAATCGGACCTCACACGCGAGGAGTACCTGGAACATGCCTGGGACTGGACGCGAAAATACGGGGGGATTATCCTTGAACAGTTGAAAAAACTGGGCGCTTCGTGCGACTGGGACCGGACGTGTTTTAC
>JAISYY010000221.1 GCA_031269635.1 Tannerella sp.
TGTTCGTCAACAGACATTCGTCTAACATCAATTCGTTCCATGCTTATGATTATATAATATGTTGGGTTGTTATGTCAAGCACTTATTATATACTATGTAATATTGCCGGGTCAGTAAAAGGCAAAAAGAACGACGACCGTCCTTCCAAGCGAGTACACATATACACTTCTTTTAAGTCCATCGCGAACGAAACCAAAACGCCTGATTTAAAGATAAACGTCCGCGTCTTATAATCCCGCTCATTTTTATACTGCCTGATCGCGTCCTCGACACTTTGACCCGAAACGTTAGACTTCAATTCAAACGCAAAAATTGCAAAGCCGTTCAGAAAAATGAGCATATCCAGCCGTTCATTTTCCTTGTGATACACCTCCTCCATCACAGAAAAAATGTTTTGCCGGTATAGTTCATTCAGTTTTGCGTTAAAAGAAGCGGCGGGCTTGCGGTACATCAGATCGAGTTTTACCCCGTTGCCAAAATCAACGCCGGTTTTAAGCGCGTCAAGAAGCCCCCGCCTGTTAATCTCGCTATTGATCAACTGCGCAACAGTCTCTTGCGTCTTGTCCTTATAAATCTTTTCCAGTTTTTCTAAATCCGCGCCTTGCGTGTTTTGCAGAAACGAAAACAGCATCTCCGCATCCATCGCAAGCCCCGCGTTATAAGAAGACGCGCCCCGAATCCGGTAACCGTTATCGTCCCGCAGATGTTCCAGAATGAGCCGCTGGTAATCCTCTCTTTCTCGCAAAAATCCCGCATTGGCCGCCATATTATCCCTCATCAAATATTTGCACCAGAACATTTACGGATGTCGCCGTATTCTCACAATAATGGGCGATGAGCGGCAATTTTAAAACATTCGTTAAAGCCTGCGTTGAATGTTCTTTTAAAGAGCTATAGAGGTTTCTTTCCTGCCAATTCTGATTTTTACGGTAATCGGGAATATGCTTTTTCAAATCCGTTACTACCGCATCCCCATCCTGATAGGAATTTTTCGGCTTTTCAAAATGAAGAACAAACCATACTTCTATGCAGGGCATTGATTCGGCAAATTGTATTCCCTTTTTTTGCGCGCGACGATACACGCCGTCGAACGTTTCATTCTTGTTCTTAACAAGAACATCACAATCATAGACACACCAAATCTGGCTATAAACGCCTTTTTCTGATTCTTTTAAAGCCTCTTCAATAAGCGTTGCCGGATTGCCGTGTTTTGCTTTCTTTAATTTTATCGTAAAGCCAAAATGCCCGTGCGCTTCTTTCAGGTTTTGAAAATAGATTAACTCGGTCGATCCTTCCACCAGTATGAGATAGGTGATGTTCAACGGCCTGTTTTTTTCTTTTCGCGCCATGATCATTCCTTAAAAAACCGCGAAGTGCGGGGCAACGCCCCGAATGCGCCGGCCTTGTATAAATCCCGCCGTGAAACATTTTCAGGAACATCCCTGAATTCCGCAAGCGAAAATAATCCACTTGCCCCGTTACTGTCTTTTTGAACGAACCATATCTCATCGTTGCGAAGAAGCTCGGAATCAAGCAAAGTCTGATTGTGAGTCGTAAAGAGCAATTGCGATTCTTTGGTATTTTCAAGAAAAGTACGGATAAAGAAATCAAGCAAATCATCGTGTAATGACGATTCGATCTCGTCGATAAACATATTTTTCTTATGATGAATACAATCCAGCAACGGCCCGGCAATTTCAAAAAAACGGCGAGTTCCCATTGATTCTGATAAAAAGGGTAAAACGTAGTTCTTGTCATAAGTATGGACAAAAAAGATTTCTTCTCTATTGTATGAAATATCAGTCAAATGTTGCGCAGTCTTTTCCGGTTTATCCATCGTGCCCGTTATAAATTTGGGCGGGGTTTTCTCTCCTATAGTCTGATCCTCCATTATGGCGCTGTACGCATGATCTATTCCTGCTTTGTTAATAAGCTTATTAATATCACCCATTTTTATCTGCTTGTTGTACAGCCTGTCTCTTGTATAATCAAGAAATTCAATGTTTTCTAATGAAACGATTAGGCTTTTTAAATACCGATATATATTCCCCAAGAACGTATGATTAAGATTTGCCGCGGTACTTAAAAAGGTGGCATTTGAACGGACAAATTGCAATAGTTTTTCATCTTCTTCCGTATATTCGCGCTCGTTGGTGAATAAATTAAAATGGTAAATTATTTTTTCATCGTTATTTTCGATAACGGACAAAGATTCGTTTAAGACCATTTTCCGATTCAGTCTTATTTGATATTTATACCAAGTATTTTCAAAATAAAAAACGATCTCAAAAAAACCTGACAATTGGTCGGGATTTTCGGTAAAGAAAAAAGGCTTAAAAGAGATTTTTTCATGAGGCTTAAGATCGGTAAAAGAATCAAGAATAAACCGGATATAAAAATTAAACGCCTTGATTACATTGCTTTTTCCCGATGCGTTTGCCCCATAAATGGCGGCAAGTTTAAGCAGTTTCTTGCCACCGACGGTTATAACATGACGGTCATCGTCATCATCGGCAGCCTCAAAACTTATTGTCTGCCGTTCCTTTATCGAGTAGGTATTTTCTATCGAAAATTCAAGTATCATTATTTCCTCGCAAAAATCCCGCGTTGGCCGCCATGTTTACGCCGATTTCTCCCTTTTAGCCATACAATCCCTCACTCGGTATTCTATGCTACGAAACACGGAAAGTCAAGAGTTATAAAAAAGTCCACAGATTGCGTCATGTATGGCGTACGGATTACACAGATTCTATGTGCTAAAATCTGTGAAAATCAGTGAAATTAGCGGACAAAATTCTTATCATACTCGCCTTTTCCCGGTAACACACTCATAAATGAGGGATTTTTTATACGCCCTCAAGGTCTCTATCGCCTGTTGTTTTTGCGTGATAATCTCCGCAATTTTACCGCACTTTTTATCGAGGAAACTGGCGATGGCGTTTTGTTCTTTTGCGGGAGGTAAGAGACAATATATATTCGCCAAATATGAATTATTAATAATTGGAAGAGTTGTATAAAGAGCATTATTTTTTATATAATCAGATTGAGAAAATATAAAATAAAGGAGATATTTCCCGTCAACATTTCGAGGACTTATTGCCGTTATTTGCTGGTTGCAATATGAAGTTTTAACGCAATACCCTACTTTTCCAACGGTTGCGCCAATGCCAACAACGAAAACGGCACCTTCTTTAAACAACTCGATTTTATCACGATGAACTATATTGTTATCCATATATCTCTCTGACTCTTTCATTATTAATGATAAATTAAAATCAGATGGCGTATACCAATTATAACCATTTTTTTCATAATTAATTCCTTCATTATTTGACGGAGTTGAACCCGTTTTCAAATCACATATATATTTTAATCTTTTTACCTCCCAGTGCTCCGCTATTTTCCCAATCCAGTCAATACCGCTGTCCTCCATGGGAACGCCTTTATCCAACCCTTTCGTTACCGCCTCAGTAATCAGCGATATTTTATACTGCTTTAACACATCTATCTGCTGTTCCATATCCGCGATAATGCCGTCAATACGTCCGCATTGGTCGTCAAGGAAGGCGGCGATGGCTTCTTGTTCAATAATCGGCATTATACAAAAAGGCGTTTCTCCGAATTTTTCTTTGGTAAAATGAGCTATAGTTGCCTTATTACAAATAAGATCAATATAGCCGCTATGTTTTAGGTAATAAAGCCAATAATATAAAAGTCTATTTGAGTCTTTCTTGTTTCCTCTTACTAAATGCAAAGCATTTTGTATACAGCATTCCTGAACTTCATTATTCCAAATGCTTGCAACAGCAACATCGCCGCCTTCGGCAACAAGTAAATCACCTTTTTGCAGTAGATAAGTTTTAATTTCAGACGGAGAAAACCACATTTGCTTTAACACAGATAAATCAATACCGTTCCACGTAACATTTGTGGAACACATATAATTCATTTCCCTATCGGTACTTAGATTTTGAGATGGCTGTAACATTTTTCCAAGAATTATGTCGTAGCAATATTTAATCCGTGTTAGTTCCCATTCCGCCGGAATGTCGCCGATCCAGTCAATGCCGCTGGGTTTTGTGTTATCCATAAATAATCTCTCCAGATGTTTTTACAATTTCTGGTTCTTCTTTCCATTCTTTGCCTAACAGCAAACGCCCGTTAGCATGTTTACTTCTTTTTTTTCCGTCTTCTCCCCATGTTCCCCATTGTTTAAAGAAAAAAGCCACACCTTGTTCTTCACATTGCTTTTGAATTCTCTGGGGCCAATCCGGGTTCATTGGACGCGCATTAGAGCCGCTTTCTCCGCCAACAATGACCCAGTGAATTCCTGATAAATCCAATGTTCCCACATCCCCAATAAGCGGCTCAATAGATAAAAACCGAACGGTAGCATCTACCGTTTTTAATACATCTATTCTATTCTTGACGTCTTCGTTTTCTACGGTTACCCCCAGCCAAACATTTGAAGGGACGTTACGTTTTTCAAAATAATGTTTTAGCTTTTTTTCTCTTTTAGTCAAAATTTGATAAGAGTGTTGCGGCGTGTTTTTCATTGTTTCAAATATTTTATCAAGATTCTCAAACGACATTTTTTCATGAAAAAGGTCGCTCATGGAATTGACAAAGAATTTAGTCGGTTTTTTTATGGCAAGAGGTTGCAAAAACCTGTCCGGCAAAACAGTAAACTCAAAACCGTTTTCGTAGCCTTTTACGCCGATTGCCTGTAAACGCCGCGCCATTGTCTCCGCATAGCAATTCTTGCATCCTGCCGTTACTTTTGTACAGCCGATCGCGGGATTCCATGTCGCTTCCGTCCATTCAATTTTCGTGATTTTCATCGTGTTACCACCTCAATTTGATAAAGGTCAACCTTGTGAATATTTGTCGACTGTCTGTTCAGCTTTGGAAAACACCTAATAATTCCGTCTTTGTTTAATTCCTGCACGATGTCCGTGAATAATTTAGGCAAACATCGTTCTTTTAGCGCGAACTTAAGCCCGGTTTTATTGTCTTTTATAATGCCATTAAAAATATTTTGTATAATTTTTGCTTTTACTTCCTCTTTTTTGTTAGTATTTTCTTCACTATAAAAAAGATCGCCTTCTTGGAAGTCATCATTTATATTAAAGTTAGCATCGCCAGAATCAGGGTTTTTGTCCCAGCAAACTCGCAAGAATTTTTCCATTCCAAGCGTGTGATTGGTTCCAAAGATTAGACCCCAATAATTAACCCCTTTCTTTATAGAAAAATGATGGATATAATATTCCTTTCCTTTTGGTATTAAATTTTGATAATAATCCGCAATAAGTCTGTGACATTCCTTAGGATTTGCCTCATCAAAATGGATGCGATCGGTATCAATATATCTTTTTGTGTAATCGAGTGTCTTAAATCTTTTTATAAAAGAAGATGAAATGAAAAATATAAAATCTGTATAGGGTGAATCAACCAATTTTAAAAATACATCCTCATCAACTTGGCTGAATCCATATTGATCAAGGAGAATAAACTTTGCATAATCGCTTTCCGTTAAAACTTTTGTAAACATCGACCCTCTGTAAAAAACTTCTTTAAAATCGTATTGACCGAAATTTAAGTATGAATAAACACATTTCGTTCGATTACAATTATGCCTGATACATTGATCCATAAATGTTTTTATATTTATTTCTAATTCCGTTTCTTTTTGCTTGTTATTTTCGTTGAAAGCAAAAAATACTTTTTGGGCATTTTCCGACACTGCATTACAATATTTGTTATCTGTTCCTCGCGCCTCATTTAATAACAGCAATGGAGACCCAAGATTACCTTTTGAGTCCATCCCGCTACCAGCAAAGAAATCGACAATATACACGCCTTTTGTAAAAGGATTATGAATAAACACAGGAAACCATTCCCTAAAACATTCCGTAAAAATCTTAAGTTTTAGCAGTGTTTCCTCTGGGAAAACTTCTTTATTAATGTCTTTTGCCATACTTATACCTCCACCATTATTGTGATCGTTATTATTTGCCTCATACTTAGTGCATTCCTAACAGAAAAATCTTCCCCATGCACCACTCATCTCCCGCCAGCCAGCAACCCCCATATCCCTATCCATAAATCCGCACCCATTCCTTTTCTATGTTTTCCCTAAAATCACCTTTAATGCCGTCCATAGTAACGACATCTACGTTTTTTTCCAAGTGTTCTTGCAAATCCAGATAAAAGCCGGAAAGGTCAAACAGAGACATCGGACGGCCTTCTTCAATGCAAACATCAATGTCGCTTTCGTCTTTCGCGTCTCCACGGGCATAGGAACCAAAGAGAAAAACTTTTGCAATGCCGTACTGTTCTATTACCGGAAGCGCGCGGCGTTTTATTTCTTCAAGCGTATAGGGGCCTTTATGCGTCATTTTCCTCAACCTCTATATGCTCCTCGCCGTGGTTCACGCCGGGGAGCGTTGCGGGGGGCTGGCCACCCGCAGAGGGGGTAGCGGTCGCAGGGCTAAGGCAAACTGTGTTTGCCCGCCCTGCTTCTGGAGTTTCGGGCGGGCTACGCCCGCTTTTCCGAAACTCCACATAATGGAGCGAGGGGGAGACTTCCCCCTCCTTTATGCCTTCCCCCAATCCCCGCACTTTCTCCGCGATGGCCTTCTCCATCTCCATAAACCGGGTCAACAGCACGTCGGCCTTTTCGCACCCTTCATACTCGTAAAAATAGCGGGTAAAGGGAAACTCCGCGCCGGTTTTCTCCCTGCTCAAGGATGCGGAAGTTTGCTTGGCCGGGGACAGTGGCAATTTGCCGTCGTCGCCGTATTCATACACATATTGGGCGTCCGGGACATGGGGGAACACTTCTTTCTTAAAGTATGCTTCCACATCCGCGGTCAGTTTTACGAGTTCCGTGTCTTTCGTGGTGCTGTCATAGATCACATTGCCGTGGTCGTCCTTTTGGATTTCTGCCGTCTTGTCCATTTCCGAGAGCGCGAAGGCTATTTTTTCCTGTAAATCCTTCTTTTTTGTCTCTTTCAAGTTTTGATATTGAGCGGGCAAAGTGTCAAAGAGCGGCGTAAAAACATTTAAAAACGCTTCTTTTTGTTTGTAAATTTTTTCGTTCGCCGCCCCTTCAAGCATTTTCAGAATCGCGTCATATAAGGGTTTCGCGTCCAGAAGCGCGCTCAGTTTTTTCTCTTCGCCTACGTTTCTTGCGCCCGCATTTTCCGCAGCCTTTTCTTTCAGTTCCTCGTGTAATGCGGGATTATACAAAAAGTCCAAAACGCCCTCTTGTAACATCTTTGCAATCCGTTCTTTTGTAAGAGCATAATTCCGCTGTAAGGGCTGGTAAACCGAATATTCCCGATATAAAAATTCGCTTGCGTCATATATTTTACATTCTTTGGTTTCCGTAAAATCCGTGTACAATTTGATAATGGCATCCATGTCGGCAACGGATATTTCCCGGCGTTTTTTCCCCAGCGACTTGGCAAGCGGTTTCCAGTAATGCGCCGCATTGATAAGCTGAACCTTTCCCCGCCGTTCGGGACGCTTGTTTTTGGAAAGGACAAAAATATAAATGCCGATGCCGGTGTTGTAAAAAAGATCGGTCGAAAGGCCGATAATTGCCTCGACCAAGTCATGTTCCAAAAGATAACGGCGGATCTGGCTTTCCCCGCTTGACGTGCCACCCGAAAAGAGTGGCGAGCCGTTTTGGATAATCGCCGCCCTGCCGCAACCCTCGTCCATCTTGGCAACGGCGTGTTGCACAAAGAGAAACTGCGCGTCTCCCGTCGCGGGGAGCCCGCCCTTCCAGCGCCCGTGGTCTTTTGCCGCATATTCGTCCCGCACCGCCTTTTCAACACCCTCGGGAGCGTCCTTCCCGCCCCACGGTGTGCCAAACGGTGGATTTGCGATAACGATACGCATCGACTGACCGGGAAAACTGTCCTTTTTTATCGTGTCCTGAAAGTGAATATCTCTCGCATCCTGTCCCTTGATGAGCATGTCGGCAAGACATATCGCGTAGGATTCGGGATTTATTTCCTGCCCAAAAAGACGCGCGTTAATATTCGGGTTAAGGCGGCGCAGAGCATCGTTGGCAGTGGAAAGCATCCCGCCCGTTCCGCAAGCCATGTCCAGCACCGTGGCAACCTTCTCCTCAGCCAAAAGGTCGTTGCACCCTTCGGCGAGAATGATCTTAACCATGAGCTGTATCACTTCGCGCGGCGTGTAGTGGTCGCCCGCCTCAGCGTTGGCCGAAAACCGCCGGATCAAGTCCTCGAACATATAACCCATCACGTGGTTGTCCACCGTTTTGGGGTCAAGATTCAGCTCGCTAAACTTTTTTACCACACCGAAAAGCCGACCGTTCTTGTCCATCTTCTCGATCTCTTTTTTGAAATCAAGATTCCTGATGATCTCCTGAATGTTGGCGGAAAACGCATCAATGTAACTTTCAAAATTCGCCGCCATATTCTTGCTGTCGTTTAACAGTTCCGCCAGCGTAAAACGGCTCGTATTGTAAAAACGAAAACCTGCCACATTTTGCAATTTTTTTCCCGCTATCTTCGGATTCTTTTCAAAAGCGGCAACGACTTTCACCTTGGTTCCGGCGAGGGCGCATTCCATGCGGCGGATGATGATCATCGGAATCACGACATTCCGGTACTTGTCCGCCGCATAAGCCCCCCGCAACGTATTTGCGATAGACCAGATATGTTCGATTTCGGCGCGGACATCTATCGAGTCGCCGCGCGCTCCGCTATCCTTTCGCTCTTCTATCATCACGCCGCTTTTCCCTCATATCACGTTCACCCATACGGACAAGGCACGGCGAACTAACGTTTGTCACAAATGAAGAAGTCAACAGAATACACCAAGTATGGCGACCCAGATTTTTCCTCTTTAAACCCTGCATAATCCATGGGAACCCGCATAATCTGTGGAAATCCGTGGACAAATTTTCTTGTTGTTAATCCGCGTCGCCATTACGCGACCAGCGCTTGACGCTCCATTTTGAAAAACAGGCGAACATCCGTATCCGGCATCCCGTTTAATGTAAGGAGTTCCGGTGCCGCCAATGGATAGTTACAAGTTCCAAGCACATAGTTACAAGATAAGGTCCATCCCCGCAACCACGAGGGCAACCCCCATCTCTCATTAACCGCAAACCAACACGAATAAATACGCCCGTCATTGCGAGCGAGCCGCTCGTTAGAGCGGGCGAAGCAATCGGCGCAACGCTTGAGCCAGGGCCGTCTCGTCTGAATTGCTTCGCCGCTAACGGCACGTTGCCGCCTCATGACGGCGGGCTCACCTATTCCCCATTCCCTCTTTTTTTGCCTCCAACTCCTTTCCCTCGTCAAACCAGAATTTAACAAAGGAACCATTCCCGCCCTTCGCAAGGTACTCATCAAAAAAAATCTGCCGGGACATCCGAGGTATGCTCTTATCCACAATAAGATTAGCAAGGAAATACAGCCGTTCATTGAGTGCCCGTTCTGCCGCCTGTTCCCGTTCAAAGGCTTCCTGCTTTGCCGCCTGTTCCCGTTCAAAGGCTTCCTGTTCTGCCGCCTGTCCCCGTTCAAAGGCCTCCCGTTCTGCCGCCTGTTCCCGCGCATACGCCGCCTGTTCCCGCTCATACCTCCTCTGACGGCGGGACTGCACGACCGAGTAGATGAAGCCGGAAACCCCGGTAACAATGCCGACTACAATGCCGATCTGTTCAATGAACGTTATTTCCATGCTGAGCCCCCTTCAGAAAAACAATAAACAGTATACCATGAAAAATGAATAAGGGGAAGCGGCTCGTCTCATAGTGGTTGGCGGCTCGTGGTTAAACGTTCGAGCCGCTAAATACGCCTGTCATTGCGAGCGAGCCGCTCGCAATGACCTGTTACGCATCTTCATTTTCCATTGAGGCTGTTCCAAAACCTCAAGTTTTGGAACAGCAACCTTTAAAAACGTAGTTTTGCAAGGCTAAAGCCATGCTTTAACGAGGCTTTGGCCTGAGAAACTACATGAGCCTGTCAAAACTAACCG
>JAISYY010000268.1 GCA_031269635.1 Tannerella sp.
GCCAGTGGGACGCCGCAACGCTGAAAGAGTTCTACCACGAACTGCTCGACTCGGCGAACAGCAACGTGGAACTGCTAAACAACCTGTTAAACTGGGCGCAGGTACAGACCGGCCGCATGCAGTTCAAACCCACCGCAGCAGACCTGTCCGGCACCCTCCGCGACGAGATATGCCTGATCCGCCGCATGGCAGAACAGAAAGGCGTCAACTTCAACGTCGAAATACCCGTCCGCACCTTCGTAACCGCCGATCCTCGCATGTTAGCCACCATCGTCCGCAACCTCCTCACCAACGCAGTGAAATTCACCCCCGAAGGCGGAACGGTAACATTATCGGCAGAAATGACGGAAGAGAAAAAAGCCGAAATAACCATCACCGACACAGGTACGGGAATGACCCAAGAGCAAATAACCTCCCTTTTCTGCCTCGACAGCCGTCCCTCGCAGCCAGGTACCGCCGGCGAACAGGGCACCGGCCTGGGACTGACCGTCTGCCGCGAGATGCTGGAACGCCACGGCAGCGTCCTCCAAATCGAAAGCCAACCCAACCGGGGCAGCCGCTTCCGGTTTGTAATTGATTCAGCCGGTTAAATCAGCCCGATTGAAAAATTATAACCGGAAAATAACAACTTTTTATCAAAAACGCTTATCTTTGCCCCACTGAAACAGGACGTTTCCAGTATTGATTAAAAATACATTAGTAGAATGAAAGTATTAAAATTCGGCGGAACATCCGTAGGTTCTGTGAATAGTATCTTAAGCGTTAAGAAAATAGTAGAGGCGGTTGACGAGCCGGTAATTGTTGTCGTATCCGCCCTTGGAGGCATAACCGACAAATTATTGCACATATCCGGGTTGGCGTCGGCCGGCAACAAGTCCTATAAAAAGGAATTTACCGAAATAGTTGCGCGGCATAAAACAATCGTAGAGGGCGTCATTCCCAAATCGAAGCAGGCTGTGGCGCTGAAAAAAGTAATGGAGACGCTCGACGAACTCGAAAATATTTACCGTGGCGTGTTCCTGATAAAAGACCTTTCCGCAAAAACATCCGATGCAATCGTCAGTTACGGGGAAAGGCTTTCTTCGATTATTGTGTCGAACGTAATCAAAAATGCAAAATTATATGATTCGCGCCAGTTCATAAAAACGCACAGACAGTTCAACAGGCATGTCGTCGATTTCGAGCAGACGAACAAACTGATACGAAAAGCCTTCAAACCTGTGCCGAAAGTGGCGCTGGTTCCCGGCTTCATATCTTCGAGCATGGAAGACGGCGAGGTAACAAACCTCGGACGGGGCGGCTCGGACTATACGGCTTCCATTGTCGCAGCCGCGCTGGATGCTTCCATCCTCGAAATATGGACGGATGTTGACGGGTTCATGACGGCAGACCCGCGTGTGATAAACTCCGCCTATGTAATCGAACACTTGTCCTTTACCGAAGCGATGGAGCTTTGCAATTTCGGGGCGAAAGTGATTTATCCCCCGACCATTTACCCGGTTTTCCACAAGAATATCCCAATAAAAGTATGCAACACATTTAATCCGAACGCTCCCGGGACTTATATCTCAAAAGAAACCGTTAAGAAAGAAACCGAAAACGAAAAGAAAGCGATTATAAAAGGCATATCTTCCATAAACGACACGTGCCTCGTCACGGTGCAGGGGTTGGGCATGGTCGGCGTAATCGGCGTCAATTACAGGATATTCCGCACACTGGCCAAGAGCGGCATCAGCGTTTTCATGGTATCGCAGGCAAGCTCCGAGAACAACACAACATTTGCCGTAAAGAACGAGGATGCGACGCTGGCGGTAGAAGTACTTAACGAAGAATTTGCCCCTGAACGCTCGCGGGGAGAAATCGAAGACATCGTCGCGGAAAAAGACCTTGCTACGGTCGCTATCGTAGGCGAAAACATGAAACGGACGCCGGGTATAGCGGGTAAGCTTTTCGGTACGCTGGGACGCGCCGGCATAAGCGTCATCGCCTGTGCACAGGGGGCTTCCGAAACAAACATATCGTTCGTCATCAAGCTCGAATACCTTCGCAAGGCGCTAAACTCAATACACGATTCGTTTTTTCTCTCCGAATATAAGATGCTGAACCTGTTCCTCGCCGGCGTCGGAACCGTAGGCGGGCACTTGCTGGAACAAATCAAGCTCCAGCAGAAAAAACTGATGACGCAAAACGGCGTGAAGCTAAACGTCGTCGGGATAGCAAACTCAAAACACATGTTGATGCGCCGGGAAGGACTGGATCTCAAAACATGCCTCAAAGACCTCAAAGAAAAAGGACAGGAATCGTCGCTCGCCCTGCTCCGGGACGAAATCATAAAAATGAACATATTCAATTCCGTCTTTATTGATTGCACATCCAGCGAAAAAATTGCAGGGTTGTACGAGACGCTTCTCAATAAAAACATTTCAATCGTAGCCGCCAACAAAATAGCCGCCTCCTCGTCCTACAAAAACTATCAGTTGCTTAAGGAAACGGCTCGCAAACGCGGAATAAAATTCCTGTTCGAGACAAACGTAGGCGCCGGACTGCCTATCATCAACACGATGAACGACTTGATAAACAGCGGCGATCACATCCTGAAACTCGAAGCCGTACTGTCGGGTACGGTGAATTTCATATTCAATACGATAAGCGAAGACATCCCGCTGAGCAAAGCAATAAAAATGGCTGTCGACGCTAAATACGCCGAGCCTGACCCGCGTATTGACTTGAGTGGCAAGGATGTTTTGCGCAAACTTGTAATCCTTGCCCGCGAAGCCGGATATCCGGTAGAACAGAAAGATGTCAAAACAAACCTGTTTATTCCGCAAAAGTATTTTAAAGGTTCCATAGACAATTTCTGGGAACATATTGCGGAACTGGATGCGGAATTTGAGGAAAAACGTAAAGAATTAGCGGCAAAAAACAAACGCCTGCGTTTCGTGGCAAGCATGAACAGCGGCGCGTGTGAACTCGGACTGATGGAGGTCGGAAGCCACCACCCGTTCTACGAACTCGAAGGAAGTAACAATATCATCATGATCTCAACGGAACGTTACCACGACTATCCGATGATCATCAAAGGCTATGGCGCCGGAGCCGACGTCACCGCAGCGGGCGTTTTTGCCGACATCATCTCAATCGCAAACATCAGATAGGAATTTACAGTTATGCAGTATTACAGTACAAACAAACAAACGCCCCTCACGGGTTTGGAGGAAGTTGTGATAAAAAGTCTTGCCGGTGATAAGGGGCTTTATATGCCGGAGCGTATCCCGTCTATCGGCCAAAGCGTTATCGCGACCATGAAGGATAAATCATTCCGGGATATAGCGGATATTGTCGCGCAGGCGTTTTTCGGCGAGGATATGGAAGCGCAGGTTCTCACGGACATCGTTCATGATACGCTTTCCTTTGAAACGCCCGTCGTCCATGTAAACGATAATATATACAGCCTTGAGCTGTTCCACGGGCCGACACTTGCATTTAAAGACGTAGGCGCACGTTTTATGGCGCGTGTGTTAAGCTATTTCATACTCCGCAAGGGTTTAGACCGCGAGGTAAACGTGCTCGTCGCCACGTCCGGCGATACAGGAGGCGCCGTGGCAAACGGGTTTCTCGGCGTTCCGGGAATAAGCGTGTTCGTTCTTTATCCCAAAGGGAAAGTAAGCCCCATACAGGAATGTCAGTTTACAACGCTCGGGAAAAACATTACCGCACTGGAAATAGACGGGACGTTCGACGACTGCCAGGCGCTCGTGAAAGCCGCGTTTGTCGACGGCGAACTGAACCGTCACATGCAGCTGACGTCCGCCAATTCCATTAACGTCGCAAGATTCCTGCCCCAGTCCTTTTATTATTTCAACGCATACGCACAATTGGACAAAGCCGGGAAAGCCGGGAATCTCACCGTTTGCGTACCGAGCGGTAATTTCGGGAATATAACCGCCGGGCTTTTTGCCTTCAAAATGGGACTTCCCGTAAAACATTTCATTGCGGCCAACAACCGGAATGACGTCTTCCTCGAATACCTCCGGACGGGAACATACAATCCGCGCCCGTCGGTAGAAACGTATGCAAACGCAATGGACGTCGGCAATCCAAGCAATTTTGCCCGTATCCTCGATCTGTTCGGCAACAGCCATAAACGAATCGCATCCTTAATCTCCGGCTACCGGTACACAAACGAGCAGATTGCCGGAACCATGCGCGAAGTGTATAATACTCACCAATACCTGTTAGACCCCCACGGCGCCTGCGGATACCAAGCCCTCGCCGACTACGGCCTGAAATCCGGAGAAACGGGCTTATTCCTCGAAACGGCTCATCCGGCCAAATTCAAAGAGACAGTCGACACGATTCTCGGTTCCGGCATTGAAATCCCGGCAAAGCTACAGGAATTTATGAAAGGTGAAAAGAAAAGCATCG
>JAISYY010000273.1 GCA_031269635.1 Tannerella sp.
AAACCGGATGACGACGGCGACGATACGAAAATAGATGACTTGTTCGACAAGATAGACCGCCTGATGAAAGAACGGCGCATCTTTGCCGACAGTCAGATTTCCCGGAAATCCGTCGCCGAGATGATCGGGATAAACGAAAGAGCCCTGTTCGACTGCATCAAAAACAATACGGAAAAGAACTTCTCGGACTACATCACTTTTCTCCGGCTGAATTATGCACGCGAACTGCTCGCCGGCCGCAATGAAAAACTCACCATGGAAGCTATCGCCGACGAAGCGGGATTCGGTTCAAGAGCTTCTTTTTACCGCCTTTTCAAGACTAATTACGGCCTTTCGCCCGACGAATTTCGCAAACTGACCCGGATACAAATGGCTTAAGAGCTGTCTTCGTGCCTTGTAACGGTGAAAGCCGTTCCTTTTGGGTCGCCTTTCCGGGATTTCGTTATTGTGCATAATATGCTTGCCGTAATTATAAATCCGGCCGGTGACTAAATCAAAAAAGTCAGATTAATCAACACTTCCATTAGTAATTGTGGAAAAAATCATTATCTTTGCATCTGACAACAAAATAAAAAAGCGAACGTAAGTATCATGGCAAAAAAGAGTAAAAAAAATAACGGGAACAAATGCAAATTCAGCGAAGGACCGGGCGTATTTATCAATCCGAGGACGGATTTCGGATTCAAGCGCGTATTCAATAATGCCTCGATGATGAAATCCTTTTTAAATTCGGTGATAATGGTGGAAAGACCGGGTTATTCCGTTCGGGAAGTAACGTTTTTACCCGCAGAGCATTTCGGCGAGACTCGCATGGAACATATCGTTATAACCGATACACGTTGCCGGATTGAGACCGGCGAGGACATCCTGGTAGAGATGCAAAACGCGCAGCCGAAGAATTTTGTGGAGAGGTTACTCTTTTACAGTACCTACCTCATCCGCAGCCAGGCTCCGAAGCGCCGCCGCAAGGGGGAGGACAGGGAAAAAGAAAAACCGTGGAATTATGACCTAAAAGCGGTTTACGCAGTAGCGATCGTC
Source organism: Tannerella sp. (assembly GCA_031269635.1). GTDB lineage: Bacteria > Bacteroidota > Bacteroidia > Bacteroidales > Tannerellaceae > Tannerella. The sequence goes on from JAISYY010000273.1 coordinate 1,039, forward strand.
AATTATCCAATGATAAAAAGCGTAGCGGCAAAGGGAATGGTGATAGACCGGATAAAATTGATGCACGAAGACACGGGGGAAGTGTTTTCGGACAAATTGAATTTCGTAATCGTCGATTTAACGAAGTTCGACAAAAAGGAAGAGGAACTGGAGACACAGGAAGATTTCTGGCTATACTCCCTCAAACATGCGGAAACGCTGGCGAAGTGTCCCGACAGGATGAAAGAAGATGAAGCAATCAGAGAATTATACGATATATTGAGAACAAACAAATTAACACCGGAAGAAATGAAAGCATATTACGACAACGTTATTAGCATGGAAAAGATAAGTCTTTTTACAGACCATGCAAAAGAGGAAGGCATCGAAATCGGAAAAGAGGAAGGCATCGAAATTGGAGAAGAGAGAGGCATCGAAATTGCGACAGTCAGGTTTGTCATCAATGCGGCGGGCAGAGGTATTCCGGCAGAAGAAATTGCCGGTATAACGGAACTGACGGTCGGGCAGGTGCAAACTATTCTGCGAAACAAAAAAACGGGCGAGGCATGAACGTAGAAAGTTTATGTCTTTTCACAGACTATGCGGACAGGGACGATTCCATATAAAGGGATCGCCCCTCTGGTCATGTCCGGAAGAATTATTTTACTGTAACCTGTCAAAAATTACTGCATTATGAATACACTTTTTATACACTGGACATTAAAAGATTTGAAGAAACGGTTTATTACCGATTGCCCGCAAATCTGTCAGGCAGTGAAGGAATCCGTGTCGGTAAAACAATTCAAAGAAAAAATCATGGAGCTGTTTCCGTATGATACGATTCTGCAACTCATCCGTTATGACGGGGAAACTGTAACTGATTTCTCAACAGGAAAAGATGTTTACATCCGGACGGTTTCCCTGCTGTATTCATTTCTGCGGAGTGAAAAAAATACCTGCAATGACGCAACTGACGACGCGGTGAAAACCGACCTGTTCACCGACCTGTATTTTATTTTCCGGAACACCCCCGGCCGGGTGCGCCACGAAACGGTCACGGAAGCGAAAGTCATGCAATGGGCCGGGCAATGGGTATCGGGACTGGACCCGAACGTGCGGCAAACGCGCGAAACGAACAGGCAACGCATCATCAATAAACTTATCCGGCGTCTCGAACGGCGTCATTCCGTTAATAGCCCGTATTACCTTTCCCCGTCCCGGAGTTTTGAGGAAAAACAGCGCCTGGTGAACGAATGGTGGAACAGTCACCGTTTCCAGTTGCACATGGCCGTTAAGCATCCCGACGAGCTTAATTTTTTCCTCGACAATACCTTGTCCGGCGAGACAATGAACATACTGCACGACGCCAGGAAGAAAAATATCCCGTTTTTCATCACGCCGTATTATGCTTCCTTATTAGACGTTTCGGGAAACAGTTTTGACGATAGCGTCCTGCGCTCCTATATTCTTTACACGAAGGAACTGGTCGAAACATTCGGGGAAATAAAGGCGTGGGAGAAGGAAGATGAAGTGGAAGCCGGCAAAGCCAACGCCGCAGGCTGGATTTTGCCCGAAGGACATAACATACACCGCCGCTATCCCGAAGCGGCTATCTTTATCCCCGATTCCATCGGCCGTGCCTGCGGCGGACTGTGCGCATCGTGCCAGCGCATGTACGATTTCCAGAGCCGACGCCTCAACTTCGACTTCAAGGAACTTTCGCCGAAAGAATCGTGGCCTGTCAAGCTGAAAAAACTGATGACTTATTTCGAAGAAGACACACAGTTGCGGGATATACTCATCACGGGAGGCGACGCGCTGATGAGCCGCAACGCAACATTACGCAATCTTTTTGACGCTATCTACAGGACGGCTTTGCAGAAAAAGAAAGCCAATGAAAACCGTCCCGACGGGGAAAAATATGCCGAGATACAGCGGATCAGGCTCGGCACCCGCCTGCCCGTATACCTCCCGATGCGCGTTGACGAAGAACTGATTTCCATATTAAAAGACTTCAGGGAAAAAGCGTCAAAAACGGGTATTACCCAACTCATTGTGCAAACACATTACCAGACGCCTCTCGAAATGACAAAAGAATCGAGCGAGGCCATAAAACGTATTCTGTCGGCCGGCTGGATTGTGACAAACCAGCTGGTGTTCAACGTCGCCGCGTCGCGACGCGGACATGCGGTTGCACTGCGCAGGACGCTTATCAATAACGGTGTCGTCCCCTACTACACCTTCTCGGTGAAAGGCTTCCGCGAGAATTATGCCGTATACGCCCCGATCGCCCGTTCGATGCAGGAACGTGCGGAAGAAAAAGCGTACGGCACATTGAGTATGGATGAACAGGATGAATTTGTAAACATACTGCGAAACAACATCCCTTACACAAAAGAAATAAACAAATTCCTCTTAAAGAGAAAACACCCGTTTATAGCAACCGACCGTAGCGTGCTTAACCTGCCGGGCATAGGCAAAAGCATGACATTCTACCTCGCCGGAATAACGGACGAAGGGAAACGTATCCTGTGCTTCGACCACGACAGCACACGCAAACACAGTCCGGCAATAGAAGATTTCGGAAAAATATACATCACCGAAAACAAATCCATACTCGCCTACCTGAAACAATTACACGAATCGGGAGAAGACATAAAAGCCTACCAGTCAATCTGGGAATACACCGAAGGCACGACGGAACCGAAATTCAAATTATACGAATACCCGGATTTGCCGTTCCAAATCACAAAGGCCGTAAATCACATCAGAATCCGGTAAAAACAGTCCTGACTTTGTGCGGGAATAAAAAAAGGCTAAATTTTTTTTGAGGCGCCGGAGAAGACGCAGTATCTTTGCCGGAAATTTGTCGCGATGACGACTGCAAAGCATCACATCAACTTTATAAATAAATATAACTGCAAGTGATCAATAAAATTTGATTTACTACTATAAAAATACATAATTATTGGCAAACAGCCAACTATTTTTGGTGATATTTTTGAAAAAAAAGAGACTGTCTCGCATACTTTTGAGACAGCCCCTTATTCGGGCTGCAAAAATGTCGTAAACAGGCCGGAACTGTCAAAATTATATTCCCGACTTACGGATGTTCCCGATTTAATTTCAAAAATAAAATCCGAACCCCAATTCGCCGCCAATCCCTTCATGTGAATTAACAACCTTATATTCTTTCGGGACAAGACGGTTTACGGCATTTGTATGGTTGAAATGATAATATCCGGCAAACATGCTGAGTTTCCCTGACCGCACGCCTAATCTAACGCCGGATTGCGGGACGATGTAGCCGCCGGAATTTCTTTTTATTACATTGTTGTTATTCCCTTTAATCCGGATGGTTATGTATTCGTACATCAAACCCAGTTCTCCTTCCAGGTATAAAAAATGTTTTTCGGATATTTCCATGGCAGGACGAACAGCCACTGAAACGCCTGCCAGATTGCCTCGATATTTCATTTCGCGGCTTAATGATCCGGTCAATACGCTTTTCTTATCCCATAATATCCCGGCTCGCCCGCGTATCTCGCCCGCAAAGAAATATCCTTCTTCCGGCCGGCCGAACGTCTTTTCAATTCCCACCATAACAAAAGGGGCGCCGCCTCCTTCTTCTTCAGTAGGATCTAATGTTACGGAAAATCCTGCCACCAGATTATTTCTGCCGATTTTATACTCCATTGCTTCCACGTTCAAATCATGCTCCGACTTTCTGTTATCATGATATTCAATCTGCGAAAAAACCGGAATCAAACCGGACACACATAATACTGCTGTTATAAAAAATGTCTTTCTCATTTTCTTTTATTTCGTTTATATGCGTTAATATGTATCGGCGGCGAGCCGGAAGCCTATAAAGTTGTGGCGGCTTTCGATGTAAGAATAGTCGCCTGTGCGGTACGAGACGCGGGCACATTCTGCCACGATGACCCAACTGCCGCCGCGAATCACACGGCATGCACCCGAAGAGGCGCCTTCAGGATTTGTCTGTGCGGAAGCGCTGTAAGGACCATACCAGTCGCTGCACCATTCCCACACATTGCCGCTCATATCATAAAGGCCAAGTTCATTCGCCTGCTTTGCGCCCGGCTGATGGGTATGGTCGCCGCTGTTATCCCAGTACCATGCCACGTCGTCAACCGTATTGCCGCCACTGTATACGTAGCCCCTGCTATCGGCGCCCCCTCTTGCCGCATATTCCCACTCGGCTTCGGTGGGAAGGCGGTATGTCTTGCCTGTCTTTTGGTTCAACTTAAAGATAAAGCCATCGGAGTAATAGGTGATACCGCCAATGACCTCACTCTCGCCGCCCGTCCCGACGATGTCGTTCCAGCTTACCCGCTCGATAGGCAAATCATCCCCGCTGAAATAGGACGGATTATTCCCCATCACATCAAACCACTCCTTCTGCGTAACTTCGTATTTCCCGATATAAAAGTCGCTCAAAGTGACCTGATGAGCCGGCATTTCCGCATCACTGCAACCGCCGTCCTGCCCGGAAGCGCATCCCATTGTGAACGTCCCGCCTTTGACAAAGACCATCTCGTTTTCTTTCCGGTTATCAATCTCAGCGCGTTGGCAGGAAGAGAAAATCAACAGCGCCGCGAATATTTTTTTACAGGCAGTCATCCTATTTATAAATCATTAAAGGCTGTTTCGAGCCATGTTATGTGGTTTTTGAAAAATTGTATGTCGCAATCCACTTCCCTGTCGAACGAGCCAAGAGGGATTCCGCCAACGTGGATTTGCTTGTCCAGGATGTCCCAGCGTTGAAAATTCAACTTCTGCGATTCATATAATTCCTGCCGCAATACGTCAAAATAGTCAAGCATCGCCATCGCCTCCGACTTGTATTCAGCCCAGACGGATTTCACAAGCGCTCTGAAATCAGCGTCCTCAAGCATCTTGTCGAAATAGAAGAAACTGCCGCCATTCAAAACCCAGTAATCAGCCGGACGCGGACGATCGCCGTCATACCATCCGATGCCTGTTGTCCATTCAAAATCCCAGACCGGACCCATCGTCAGTTTGCTGTTATCGTCCCTGCCGTCTTTGAGCAGATAAAAATTGGTATCTATATTTGCAATGATCTGCTGAAATACAAACCACCGTGCAAAACTGTACATGTCAATATATCGCTTGTAACCTTTGTCGGGGTCGCCGAACGGCAAAAAGAACAGCGCTGTTTCAAAATCATTGACATACTTGCGGATATACTCCACCTCCTGTTCTGTAATATCATCCGTATCGGGGTTCTTAAAGCTCCATCCATACCCTCTGACGGCGGATTTAAACCATACCGGTTCGTGTATGTAATAATCGTCACGCTCAATGATATAGCCCCGTTCGGGTACGTTGATTCTGTTTTTGCCCTGCTCAATATGTTCCGTCAGGTTGTAGTT
>JAISYY010000372.1 GCA_031269635.1 Tannerella sp.
CCGGTAATGAAGATAATTTCGTTGTTTGCGCTAACCTTTCCGAAGCGGAATGGTTTATACCAGATGACAAAGTTAGCAGTATCATATTGGATGAAAAGGGTTGTTTGCTGGCCGTTGCAGATGGTATGGGTGGCATGAATGCCGGTGAAGTAGCGTCGAATATTGCGATTGAGACGATTCAAAAAGCATTTTCGTCTGATCGTATAACAGATGACACCATTGGTGATACCGGTTCAATACAGGAATACATGAAAACGGCGATTATTGCTGCCGATAACGCCATAAAAGAATATGTGAAGGAAGACCCGGATACGGAAGGAATGGGTACTACGATTATTCTGGCATGGATACTCGGTGAAAAAGTATATGTTTCCTGGTGTGGAGATAGCCGTGCTTATTCCTTTCATCCCAAATCGGGTTTGACGCAACTGTCAAAAGATCATTCGTATGTTCAGGAGTTAGTCGATATTGGCAATCTGGATAAGAGCCTGGCTTTTGATCATCCGGATAATAACATCATTACGCGAAGTCTGGGTGATCCGCGAAAGATTGCTGAACCCGATTTCGTTGAACATGATCTGTGCAACGGCGAAATAATCCTGTTATGCACCGACGGCTTGTCGGGCATGTTAAGAGATCAGGTTATTGAGGAAATAATGATTGATACATCGGATGATATCAATGTATCTAAAAATGTATTGATTAGCTCGGCTTTGGAAAAAGGCGGCTATGACAATGTAACTGTCGCTTTATGCAAAATTGTTTTGGGCATGAACGGCCCGGACGATGAGGCGAATGTAAGAGTCACGCGACCCGAAAAGGATGTAAGAATCACGCGACTCGAGATTGGAGTAAAAACAAAAAAGAACCGGTTTGTGAAGATTGCCGTTCTTATTTTAATATTATTGATGTGCCTGGTCGCTTTAGGACTGTATTATTTATTGTACATTCGTAATCCTGAAATCAGTGCAGCGGAAGATATATCGGAAATCATTCACATAGCGACAAATAGTAAAGATATAAGAAATAATTTAATTTAGTTTAGTTTATTCATTTAAAAATAAAAAAGTATGGAACGTAAAATTACAGTAGGAAGAGATCTTTCGAGTGATATTCATGTAAGTGAATCTTATGATGGAGTTAGCAGGAATCATGCAAACATTTATTACAACAATGGCCGGGTAATATTTGAAGATATTAGTACCAATGGTTCCTTTGTAAATAATAATTCTGTCCATCGCACAAAAATTGAGATCTTCCCAAACGATGTGATAACGTTGGGACGGCATTTTGTTTTATCCTGGAGTGCGATTGATAATGCCCTTTCCTTGTCGTCACAAAAGCCGACCGAAGTGAAAGGCCCGGCGTATGGTGGTCCGGTTTATGGTGATAATGCTCATCAAATGCAGCCTCCCGTTCATCCCGGAAACTATAATAATGGTAATGCAGGGGCGAATATTGAGCGTGAACTTAATTCCTGGAACTGGGGCGCCTTCTTCTTTGGGTGGATTTGGGGAGTATTTAACGGCGTTTACTGGCCACTGGTAGTTTTAATACCTATTGTAGGTCAGATTGCAGCGTTAATTATCAATATCGTTCTGGGTATCAAGGGGAATGTATGGGCATGGAAAGGAAAGTACTGGAAAGACTTTGATCATTTCAAAAAAGTACAGAAAGCATGGGCAATGTGGGCGTTGTATATATTTATTGGAAGTATCGTCCTCTCCATACTTTGGGTTATCCTGTTTTTTGGGGTAATAGCTGCTGCTTTAAGTTGATTTTAAACGATTTCGTCCCCGGAAATGATGCCGTTTGTGATCGCGTAGAATGTTAATCCCGGAATGGTTTTGATACCAAGTTTGGAGGTGATGTTCTTACGGTGTGTGAGTACGGTGTTTAAACTTATGCAAAGGTGATCCGCAACTTCTTTGTTGGTTTCACCTTTGACTATTTGCCGGAGCACTTCAATCTCCCGTGAAGATAGATTTTTGTTGCTCTCTTTCTCCATACCCGCAACAATCGGGGAAAGTATGCGATAACGGATACGGTTATGCTGTTTGATGTCCGTATGCAACGTGGTTATTGCAACGATGACGGCATAACAGAGATTTTCGTCGTAATCGCCGGATAGATGTTTGATGATTATATGTTTAAGGTCGGTAATGAGGGCTTCGATAGGTTCTTCCTGGTCGACCGGCATCGTCGGATGATAAGTTAGCGTCTTGTTTTTTGTTTGTTTTTCGCATAATTCGATAATATGTGGAAACCATTCTTTTTCGTCCGTTTCAATACGCTTTTGCAAACGGTCTTTGAATGTGTCGAACAGTTTCCCGATAAGCGCCGGCGATTCGTTTTTAGGGTCGCTCTCGGAGATGAACCAGCGCAGGTGACGCTCAATGTTCGGTAGTTGCGAATGTAGATAATAGTGATTTGTTTTTGTGAGGTAATCGACGATTTGCGTAAGGTGAAAACCCTGCAGTTTCTTTTCCGGAAAATAATTTTTATTCAGGAACGTATTGATCATCGTAATAAAAAAGTCAATATTGATATCATGCTTATTGCAGATTTCCATAGCCGTGTTATTATCAAGCCCGAGGCGTATGCCGAACCGGTTAATAACAGGAATGAGTGAAGGGTGTTCTTCTACCACTTCACTCATTCTCATATTTGCATATACTAAGGACAATTTACGCTTCCTCCCACTGTTTACGGATTAGTTCAACACCGGCTACCGCCGCCGCATTACGATCATCGGCTTTACTTCCACATTCAAAACTGATATATTTGGCAAAACCAATGGCTTTCAATCCGCGGAATCCGTCTACATAATTATCCGCATCACCGTCTTCGCCCGGCATAAGGCGCCTTTTACGACTGGCGATATGTACGTGCTGAACATACTTTCCACCGGAGATAAACGCACCCAGGTCGGAAGTTTCTTCCCAGGTCATGTGCCAGAAATCGCCGAGACAGGTTACGCCCGGATTATTGATGTCGCGACAAATGGATGCGGCATCAGCGACCAGGCGCAGATAAAACGTTTCGCGGCGGTTGAGTGGTTCGAGTATGACCGTTGTTCCGTTCTCCGCAGCAAACGTTCCAAGTTCGTCAAACCATTGGCACAGGAAATCGCGCGTTTCCTGCGTATGCGGCATCACAGGTTTCTGCGAGTTGAATGCCGGTACAATGATAACGCCCGTCGAACCTAATGCTCCTGCGGCGGTTATGATCTCACGCATGGAATCGCGGCACTCGTTGCGTACACGCTCTTCTTCCGATAACATGAAGCCTTTGAAACCCGCACAGATAGCGCTGATTTTAATGTCGCGCCCGTTCAGCGCCTGCTTAAATTCATTTACACGGCCGGACAAGCCGTTTCCGCCGACCTCAAGCCCGTTAACCCCGAGCTTTTCCATAAAATCAAGTTTGTCATTAAGGGACTTTCCTTCAAGTGTCCCTTCCTGGAACGAGATATTAAGTTTGGCGCCTTTGCCTTTGCAGCAGGCGTCTTCACCGTCTTTGCAGCAACTTTTTTCCTTCGTTCCTCCGCAGGCGGACAAGGCGGCACCGCCGACTGTTACGGCGGCCGCCCTTAAAAAGTTTCTTCTGTCCAATACCATGGCTTTAACGTGTTTGGTTGCCCTGAGGTTTTCCCGGAATATGGATAAAGTCGTGCAACTTAAATTCTTTCCCTGCGCCGTATCCGTTGGTGATCATCTTTTTCTTAAGATCAATATCTTTCGGATAAAGGTCAAGCGGGGAAGCCGTCATTTCGTCCCAAGTTACTTTTTTTCCGGTGTAGGCCGATTCGCGTCCCATGATAGCGGCCATGTTGGCTACGGCCGTTTCGGAAGCCTGTTCGATCAGTTTTCCGCTGCGGATGTGGTTGATCCAGTTCACATGTTCCAGCGTGTAGGGATCGGTTTGCTTGTAGTTAGCCTTTTCCGCCTCGCCGTCATATGTCCAAACCACATTCCCTTTCAGGTCTTTGATCACAGTCTGCCCGCCGGTGGTTGACCATGAACCCTTCGTTCCCTGGAAAAACTCGCTGACATTGCTGACCGTTTCGTGTATCTGGCGACACATGCTGTGCACGTGAATACCGTTTTCCATTTCGAAGTCAATGCTGAAATTGTCAAACTGGTCGCCGGTGACGCGACGCTGACGCGAGCCGAAGCCTACGGCGCTTTTCGGTTTCAGACCGGTAAACCAAGTCAGTACGTCCAGATTATGCACATGCTGTTCCACAATGTGGTCGCCGGACAGCCAGATCCAGTTCACCCAGTCGCGGATCATCCATTCGCCTTCCGACCATCC
>JAISYY010000017.1 GCA_031269635.1 Tannerella sp.
AGGATGCGGGTAGCTTCCTTCCGGTTATAAAAGAGCCATCTGATAATCGTAATCACGCTTATCAAGTTGGCGGCTTTATCCTGCAACGAGATGAAACCGGCGTAACGCCCGCCTGCCTCGCGGATATATTCGCGTATCCTGCGCTGCGCCATTACCCACATGTTGCGGCATCCCATCGTCACGATTATGTTCCGACCTTTCAGATAGTTTTTTACGTCATCCGACCGGAAAAAAGCATGCAAAGGCACGGAGCACGACAAGTACCAGCTTTGTCCCGCAATGAGGACAAGGTCGGCGTCCGCCACATCGCTCAGATCAACAGGCCGGAGTTTGCACGGTACGCCGAGGCGGGATTCGGGAAAGACCTGGAAGAACTCCATCGCCGTCCACGGGAACGGGTACGGTTCTTCCGGTACAATCTCCTTGCGTATGATGTCGCACCCGGCCTGCGCCAGGGGTTCGCAAATCCGGTCTGCAATGGCAAGGGCCTGTCCCGTCTGGGTATAATAAAACAGCGCTATTTTATACTTTTTCACTATCTTGCTTAAAATTATGTGTTTCATAAAAAATGTCCGCAAAGATAATGTAAGTTTGAGGCAATACAAAATATTTTAATGACGGATTGCCGGGCTTAACATAAAATTTTTAACCTTCAGCTTTCAATTTTCGATTATATTTGTACCTTTGGGGGCGCAATTTGAAAATAAACTTGTTAATAGTCTATGATTATAGCACGACAAAAGAAAAAAGAGAACATCGTTGAATATCTGATCTACATGTGGCAGGTGGAGGATCTGATACGCGCCTGCCATCTCAAGATGGACGAGATCGAATCCCATGTGATTTCGCAGTATGACCAGCCGGAGGATATGAAACGGGAGATTCGCCGGTGGTATCGGGAACTGATTGATATGATGCGTATCGAAGGAGTAGCGGAAAAAGGGCATGTCCGGATCAATAAAAATACAGTCGCCGAACTTGCCGACTTGCATGTGCGATTGTTAAAATCTCCGCAGGAAACGCTCTACGGTTCGCTTTACTATAAGGCATTGCCGGCCATCGTACAGCTGCGTTCCCGGTCCGGAGGGGAAGAAACGGGCGAGATAGAGACATGCTGTACGGCTATCTACGGATACCTTGTGCTGAAAATGCAGAAGAAAGAAATAAGTGCGGAGACAATGGACGGGATAAAACAGATCAGCAGTTTACTTGCTTTCCTTGCCGCCCGGTTTCATGAAGAAAATACGCTACCCGCCTCCTGTTAACGCAAACTTTCATTTGAATGGAGGAACGCAATTCTTAATTTTTAATTCTTAATTTAAAAAGGCAAATGTTCAAACTCATAACAACCGGCTATTTTTATGCGGACGGCGGCGCCATGTTCGGCGCAACGCCCAAGGTGACCTGGAGTCGCAGCTATCCCGTTAACGAACGTAACCTGTGCGTGCTGGCCATGCATGCGGGAGTTGTCAGGACGGACGACGGACATGTCATAATCGTTGACCCCGGCGTCGGACAGGATCAGTTAAAAGATACCCCCGCCATATATTATCAGTTCTACGATACGGTTGATATATGCGAAGCGTTGCGGCAAGCGGGAACAGATCCCGAGGACGTGACGGATGTCATATTCACTCATCTGCATTTCGACCACTGCGGAGCGGCTGTCCGGAAAAATGCGGACGGGATTCCTGAACCGGTTTTCCCCAACGCCATCCATTGGGTGAGCCGTGCACAGTACGAATGTGAACGGAATCCGCATCCGCTCGAAGCATATTCCTTTTTGCCCGTGAACACCGGCATACTCGAAAAAGCAGGGCTGCTGCGTCTTGTCGAGGCCGCAACGGAACCATTCGACAGTTTGCGAATACAGTTGTACGACGGGCATACGCTTGGCCAGATCGCCGCGTTTGTGAAGGCCGCCGGTTCCGCGGCAAAGGATGAAGTTTCAACCGTTATCTTTCCGGGCGATATCATCCCTCTTGCTTCGCACATCGTACCGGAACGCATTTCCGCCTACGACCTGCACCCCGCCCTTTCCTACAACGGAAAAGTCGAAATACTTGAAAAAGCATCTTCGACCGGCGGCACACTCGTATACTTTCATGACGCTTATACCCCATGCTCAACTGTTAAAAAAAACGGATCCTCTTATCAATTAAGAATTAAGAATTAAGAATTGGAAACTATTCGTTATTCACTATTCACTATTCGTTATTCGTTATTCACTATTCGTTATTCACTATTCGTTATTATAGCTCCTGCTATGGCAGGAGGATTTTTCAACGGGACGGTTTTACACGGATGGACATATTCGAATGTAGGGATTAGGCTTATACCTTCTGTTTTTAATTTACCGGGCAGATAACTGTTTATGTCCGGTTCTATTTTGTTTTTTAAGGATTCGTACAGCCGGGCTGACGGGACGTAGTTTTCATTCAAATCACTTTTACTGTATTTCTGATTGCCTTTGTCAACCGACAGTACATTCCCGGCGGGATTTGTGATATTTTCCGACAATAAATTATTTAACATCACGATGCTTTTGTCCGGTGTGTTGGATGATGGAATGAACAGGGGATTCGTTGTCGTTTTGTTGTTCAGTATGGTATTGTGACTCATATACAGGGCGTTTTCCTTCCATATCTGATTATTTTCTTCCGCAAACGCAATGATGGCCGTATTGGGGCTTAGCACGGACTGCTGGATAATGTTTCCGACGACGATATGCGTTCCGCCATCGGGAAAATCAAGTTCATAGCTTGAATTATAGGTATCATCATTTTCATTTGTAATCCTGTTATTCATGATGAGGCTGAATTTGGCGCGGCATTTGATTAGATGTCCCTCCTTAGCATGGTGCGAATAAGATGCCGTCATCAGAAAGGTGTCAATCCTGCCGACGTAAATATTATGCGAATATCCGTCGCCATAGCCCATATATCCAAATTCCGTGTTCCTGACAATTAACGTTCCGCCCTGGTTGGCTGTTAAGATTCCGCTTTCACTGTTTAAAAACCGGCAGTTTTCCACCGTTAGCCTGCCTTTTGTGAAACGTATCCCGGCCCCGTTCTTGTCGGGAACCTTCACTATACTCATCCTACCCCTCCCATAATTTCCGGGGAAGGACAGCAGTTCCGATTTACTTCTCCGGAATTTCCGGCGAGACTAATCAGACTTGGTTTGCTTCTCCGGAATTTCCGGAAAGACAAATTGAACTTAATTTGCTTCTCCAGAATTTCTGGAAAGACAAATTGAACCTAATTTACTTCTCCAGAATTTCTGGAAAGATAAATTAAACCTGATTAGCTTCTCCAGAATTTCT
>JAISYY010000035.1 GCA_031269635.1 Tannerella sp.
TGTTTTATCTGTTCCGGCAGGATACGGTCTAATGACAAAGGGGGCAGGCTGTCCAATGCGAAAAAACCTTTATCAAGAATATCGAAAGTCAGGTCGTCATCCCCTCCGGTTATCTCACAGAGAAAACAAAACTTATAAATGTAAAACGGACTGGCAGGATGATTGTAGCAGCGCTTGTCGAGCACGGCCAGCAGGCGGATTACACGCACATCAAACCCGGTTTCTTCTTTGGCTTCCTTGATGACAATCTCCGTCGGCGTGAATCCCACATCCGACCATCCACCCGGCAAAGACCAGCGCCCATCGGCCTTTTCCCGGACCAGCAAGATTTCATCCCTGTCATTAAAAATGACGGCGCGTATGTCCACTTTCGGCGTAACATATTCCTTTACGGGATGATAGTTCGCCCGGATATCTTCCTCTTTCGCACCGCTTACAATGGATGTTATACGGTCGCTTATCGCAATGAGTTCCCTGCTGCGGTCTATCTCATATTCATTCGTGGAATACGTAAGCGCAGTCTGCGACATGGCGCGGATACGCTGTGCAATCGTTATAAGTTCGTTCCCTTTGTTCTGCATTTTATAAAACCGGATTTCTAAAACGGTGCGAAAGTAAATAAAAATTCCGGATATTGTCCTGTTTTCCCCCGGTAAAAAATCTTTTTCATCGCACACACTTGTAAAACTTAAATTTTTCATATACGTTTGCACCGTTAAAGTTATAAATATATGAATACAGAAAACGTAAAATGCCTTATTATAGGTTCCGGGCCGGCGGGATATACGGCGGCGATTTATGCATCGCGGGCAAATCTTGATCCCGTTTTATATGAAGGGATAGCGCCCGGCGGACAGCTTACGGCGACGACAGATGTTGAGAATTTTCCCGGATATCCGGAAGGTGTTGACGGGGTCACGATGATGGAGGATTTCCGCAAGCAGGCCGTCCGGTTTGGAACTGATATAAGAAGGGGCGTTGCAACGGATGCCGACTTGTCGTCGCAGCCGTTTAAAATAACGATTGACGGCGAAAAAACAGTAGCGGCGGAAACGCTTATTATCGCTACCGGCGCTACGGCAAAGTATTTGGGTCTGCCGGACGAAAAGAAATACGCCGGAATGGGCGTTTCGGCATGTGCCACGTGCGACGGGTTTTTCTACCGCAAGAAGGTCGTCGCCGTAGTGGGCGGCGGCGATACGGCGTGCGAAGAAGCGGTTTACCTCTCTACGCTTGCCCGTCAGGTATATCTGATTGTTCGGAAACCCTGTTTGAGGGCTTCCAAAATCATGCAGGAAAAAGTATTTAAGACAGGTAACATTGAAGTTTTGTTTGAACATAATGCGACCGGCCTTTTCGGGGAGAAGGGCGTCGAAGGCGTTCATCTCGTACGGCGCATGGGCGAACCGGATGAAGAAAAATATGACCTTGCCATAGACGGGTTTTTCTTAGCCATAGGCCACACGCCAAACACGGATATATTCAGGAAATGGATAACGGTCGATGAACGCGGGTACATAATTACCCGGAACGGCAAGCCGCTGACGAATATTGAGGGAGTGTTTGCCGCCGGAGATGTTGCCGACCCGGATTACCGCCAGGCGATTACTGCCGCCGCAAGCGGATGTAAAGCCGCTCTTGAGGCAGAAAGGTTTTTATCCTGCAAAGCTACACGTCATTAACAATCCATGCCTTAAATTCCGCCGCCTTGTTTTTACTGATGTAAATACGTTCGGGAACTTCGGTGTGGAGCGTCACAAGCAGCCTGTTGTCGAACCATATCGTAATATTTTTTACGCTGTCGCGGGCAAGGATAAACTGCTTGTTGGCGCGGATAAAATCGGTAGGATTGAGCATAGTGGCAATTTGTTCCAACGTTTTGGAGTAGGAATATGCTTCGCCGTTTTTCAGGTAGATGTATGTATTTTTGTTCGTCGTATAAAAACAGGAGATGTCTCTCATGTCAATCGGCAGCAATTTGTCCTTATACGGCACTAATATCTTGTCTTTATAGCGGTTAGACGCGTTTAAGCGGCTCATTTGCGCCAGGTAGCGTATCATTTCCGTATTCGTCAGCCGACTGAATTTCGCGAAAGCCCTTTCCAGTTCTTCCGCCTTAACAGGTTTCAGGAGATAGTCAATGCTGTTCACTTTAAAGGCCTCAATAGCATACTCATCGTAAGCCGTCGTAAAGATGATGGGAATTTCTACCGTCATATTCTGGAAAATCGTGAAAGCGGAGCCGTCCGACAGATGAATATCCATCAGGATAAGGTCAGGCGCCGGATTGCTTTGCAGCCAGGTTACGGTTTGGCTGACACTTTCCGTATTTCCCGCGATTTCGATGGACGGATCAATCCCGGCGATGATATCTACCAGATTTTCGTAAGCAACCGTTTCGTCTTCAACTATCAATACTCTCATTCCCGGTTTATATTAAAGGTAAAAATACGGCAAACGCCGTTCCGTCGTCTTCGATCCTTATCTGTTTGCCCGTCATCAGGCTGAAACGGTGTTCAAGGTTTTTGATACCCGTTCCGTTCGTAACCGGAGGCGATAATTTCGGATAGACGGGATTTGACACGACAAGTTCCATACGTTCGTTAAGATATATCTTAACTTCCATTTTGTGCTGGCTGTCAATCATATTATGTACGACCACATTATCTATAATAGGCAGCATGGAAAGGACAGGCAGTTTCAGGTTCAGATGCTCCCTTTTAACATCTATATCAAATACCAGTTTATTTGCAAAACGCACTTCCATCATGTAGCGGAAAGCCTGCACAAACGCGAGTTCGTCCTCCAGCCTGACCAGTCCCTTTTTATCGCTTTGCAGGATATAACGGAACACATCCGACAATTTATTCACGTACACAAGCGTCTTTTCATCATCTTTTTTACGGATAAGAGCCGTCAGTCCATTCAGCGAATTAAAGAAAAAATGCGGGTTAATCTGGTTTGCCAGCGCATCGCAGCGGCTTTGCAGGTTTTTTATCTTCAGCTGTTCTATTTCCTGCTCTTTCTTTAATTGCACGGAATACAGGTATGACACATGCCCGAAGAAACTGCAGATTATCCAGACTACCGAAAACTGGAAAAGCAATATGCCACCGAAACAGTCGGCTTTTGTACAGTACGATACGGACACCCCTACATACAAAGCATACGCGACGGCCGTAACCATAAAATTATAGAGGAGCCGCTTCTTTAACGAGACCGAATCGAGTTTCCACAGGTTTAATTTGACAAGTATCCATATAAGAACCGTGAAAAATACGTACCTGAATACAAAAAAACTGATATGCGAGGTTCGCGCCGCCCCGTCAAGAAAGCTAAGGTCCCACGCAAAACGGGCTATATTGGGATAGACAATAAACACCGCGCTAACCAGACTGATTAACGTCAGTTTCAAAGCGCTATTTTTATCTAACAAATTCATTTACCGGTCACATTTAAAAAATAAAGAACGAGCAAATTTACGGCTTATTTATTTCCCCCTGAAGCCGGTTATTGCCAAAAACGAAAAAAAGATTCACTAAAACGAAATTATATCACTCGTTATAATTCTACCGCCAACAATTCTTCGCCCAAACGGTGTAATGCCTTTTCAATTTTTTTTC
This sequence comes from Tannerella sp., assembly GCA_031269635.1. Classification (GTDB taxonomy): domain Bacteria; phylum Bacteroidota; class Bacteroidia; order Bacteroidales; family Tannerellaceae; genus Tannerella. Next base: position 3,624 of record JAISYY010000035.1, read on the forward strand.
GTTGCGCCTCGCGCGGTTTTTTCAATCCGGACGAATAGTGATGCAATAACTTTTGATTGATACCCGTCAGACGCTCCAGCGCATCGCAGTTGAACATATTGCAATAATATTTTAACAAACTTTGCATATCATAGCGATATACAATTTCATAATCACCCTGCAACATGGCAGGTAAATCCTTTTTATCACGGGAATTTACAAATAATCTCAATCCCTCCAATGCGTTCTGAATGGCCGCATTTGGCGTTTCTCCGGCGCCATAAATACCGTCGCAATTTTCCGCATACGCTCCAAAATAATCAGAACTTGCTCCTACTGTAATGATAATTGTTTCCATATAAATATTTTTTTGCAATGGATTTTATTTCAACTCCATTTTTCTTGCGATTGATCTTCTTAGCGGTTCGTATATTTCTTTCGCTCCATGATACGGAACCGGCGGGGAAAAAACTCCATTTCTGACGTAGAAGCAATGACTTCCTTCCGCATGAGAGAACCTCCACCCGTTCCGCACAATCAAGCGATGAAATTCCGTGTACTTCAATTCATATTGTTTTGAATCAACGACGCAAAGATAACTGTTTATATACTGTTATGCAAATAAATAACTCTGCATTTAAGAAAATCCGAAGATAATTTTGTACATTTGCGGGTGTGAAACTAAAATGAAAATACGATGGTACGTTATTTAGACCCAAAATACGATTTGACGTTCAAACGCATCTTCGGCGAGCACAAACACTTGTGCATAAGCCTTATCAACAGCATGTTGCCATTTGACGAAAAGCAGCAAGTGGTAGACATCGAGTACGAACCGGGCGAACTGGCGCCGCAAATCGAAGCCTTGAAAAATTCCATAGTGGATGTGCGGTGCACGGACAACTACGGGCGGCAGTTCATTGTCGAGATGCAAATGAACTGGACGGAAAGTTTCAAAAGCCGCGTGCTGCTTAATGCTTCCAAAGCTTACGTCTGGCAGTTGGAAAGCTCGCAGGAATACAAATTGTTGCGTCCCGTGTATGCTATTAACTTTGTGAATGAAATCTTCGAGAAATCCCCGGAGATGATAAACGAATACTATCATTACTACAAAATTGTAAACCTCCGGCATACGGAAAAGCGGATAGACGGCCTGGAGTTTGTTTTCATCGAACTGCCGAAGTTCAAGCCGCCTACCCATGCGACGCGGAAACTGCACGAATTGTGGCTGCGTTTCCTGACGGAAATCAACGAGAGCACGAAAGAAGCTCCCCCTGAACTGATGGCGAACGAATATACCTGCGAAGCCGTGCATTACACGGAAGTAGGCGCATACAACAAACATCAGCTCCTTGCATACGACAGGGCAAAAATGGACGTGATGACCGCACGCAGCATGTTATCCGATTCAAGAGAAGAAGGACGCGCCGAAGGTCTTGCGAAAGGACAGTCGGAAACCGCCGCCAGGATTGCCGTTAATGCATTGAAAAGAGGCTTATCGCCGGAGGAAGTTCACGAGTTGACGGGATTGCCGCCGGACGAAATTCACAGGCTAAGGGAACGGTAAAATAAAATTTCTACATTCATTTGGATGATTTTCGACAAATTTGTGTTATATTTGCCGCCGGTTTTGGTGGCGTCCTTTCTCCTTTCGGGGAAAGGCGCTGAAAAGGGAATCAGGTGTAAATCCTGAACAGACCCGCTGCTGTAAGCTCTTTTCAATTTGATAATTGATAATTCGGACATCTTTTGCCACTGGGTAAACCGGGAAGGCGTTCGGAGAACGGAGTAAGTCAGAAGACCTGCCAAAGTCACATAGTTTAAGGCTTTCGAGGAATGAAGCCGGCGACAGACAGGCGGTGTTTTTCTGCATGTTTTGCCCGATTTTTATTGTTTGAAAGCTGTTTAATTAACATTTAAACGGCTTTTTATGTTTTTAAACAAAGCAATGTGCATAAGTGTAATGCTTATGCTGTTTACGGTTTCTTTTGCACAAACCCGGCCGGACACCCTGCGTGCCCTGGACGAAGTCATCGTTACGGCCCGACGGTATAAGGAAATCATCCCAGCCCAGAGGTTTGCCGGAGAAAAACTGGAAGCGTTGAGCAGCTTCTCCGTTGCTGACGCCATCCGGTATTTTTCGGGTGTGCAAATCAAGGACTACGGCGGCATCGGAGGACTGAAAACCATTGATGTGCGCAGTATGGGGACAAATCACCTGGGCGTTTTCTACGACGGCATCCAGCTCGGCAATGCACAGAACGGCCAAATCGACCTGGGTAAGTTTTCGTTAGACAATATCGAGGAGATTTCGCTTTACAACGGACAGAAAAGCGAGATATTCCAGTCCGCCAAAGATTTCGGGGCGGCAGGGACAGTCTACCTGCGCACCCGCCACCCGCGTTTCCACGACGGGAAACGCACGAACACGGTCTACCGTTTCCGCACCGGCTCGTTCGGCCTCGCCAACCCCTCCGTTTTGTGGGAGCAAAAAATCAACCATACCGTATCGTCGTCCGTAAATGCCGAATACATCTATGCATCGGGGAAATACCCGTTCCGCTACCGGAAAGCGCTGCCCGGCGGCACGGTGGCGTGGGATACGACCGCCGTCCGGCAAAACGGCGACATCCATTCCCTGCGGCTCGAAGGCGGCCTGAACGGTTACACGCAAAACGGCGGCGACTGGCGCGCCAAAACCTACTTCTACAATTCGGAAAAAGGCATCCCCGGCGCGATCGTCAACAACGTATGGAAACACTCGCAACGGCAGTGGGACAGGAATTTCTTCGCCCAGTTCTCGGCGCGGAACGTCATGCCCCTGCCCAAAAACGGCGAATTGCTGATAAACATAAAATACGCCAACGACCGGATGCGCTACCTCAACCCCGATACCACGCTGATGTACATCGACAACGCTTTCCGCCAGCAGGAAATCTACGCATCCATCGTCAACAAATACACCGTCCTGCCTAACTGGGACATGAACCTTTCCGTTGACTACCAGTACAACACATTGAGTTCCAACCTGCCGGACTTCGTCTTCCCCGAACGCAGTACCCTGCTTGCAGCGCTGGCCACCGCCGTCGAATGGCAGCGTTTCAAGGCGCAGGCAAGCGTTCTGGGGACATTTGTCTTTGAAAATGTCACGCGGAAAAACGCGAACAGACCGGCCGACAAAACGGAATATACGCCCGCCTTTTTCCTGTCATACCAACCCGCCGTCCCTGCCGGGATCGCCGTCCATGCGTTCTACAAACGCATTTTCCGTATGCCGACTTTCAACGACCTGTACTATACCGATATCGGCAACATCGCCCTGAACCCCGAATATGTAACGCAATACAACATCGGCGTCCGCTACAGCGAATCGTTCGGGAACGATCGGCCCCTCACGCTGAATTTCCGCGCCGACGCCTACTACAATGAAGTCACCGACAAAATCATCGCCGTACCCAAAGGCAACGGGCAATACCGGTGGATGATGATGAACCTGGGATACGTGGAAATACGCGGGATAGACCTCTCCGCAAGTGCGCAACTGCACACACCCCTGCAAATCACGGCCTCCCTGAATTATACCTTCCAGCGGGCGCAAGATTTCAGCAACCCGGAAGACAACCAGCCCGAAGCCGGCACGTACGGCGGCCAGATAGCCTACATTCCCCGGCACAACGGTTCGGCGATTGCAACCGTCGCCTGGCGTTCGTGGGACTGGAATTACAGTTTCATCTACGTCGGCGAGCGCTACCACAACTCGTCGAACATCCGCGCCAACTACGAGCAGCCCTGGTACACCCACGACATGACGCTCGGCAAATCATTCCGGATACATGCCGGCGGCAAGCAAGATTCCTCTTTCGCCGCCAAAATATCGGCCGAAATCAACAACGTATTCAATCAATACTACGATGTAGTACTGAACTACCCGATGCCGGGACGAAACTATAAACTCATCCTGAAATTAGAAATATGAACTTAGAATTGAGAATTAAAAAGATGCGAAACAAACAAAACATAATCATTCCTCCGGCATCCCGCAAGGACACAATACCGGTAGAAAGAAAAACGCCCCGCACCACACATCCGTCCCGGAGAGAACGAATTGTGTCACCGGAAACCAACCTTCCGTCCCTAAGGTACGAAACGGCACATCAAAAAGAATTGCCCGTTTCCACCAACACATTGTCCCCACCGCCACACAAAAACACAACAATTCAAAGAACCATACGAATAAAACCGTCCCCCCCAAAAAAATTAACCATTAACCATTATACATTAACCATTATTATTCTGATCGTGAGTTTCAGTCTGTCCTCCTGCCGTGAAGAAGCGGAGATACTGCCCCCCGAAGTCATCCCGGTCACGCCCGGCGGAGAAGAAGACGCCATCGCCGGCTTCTACCTCCTCAACGAGGGAAACATGGGCAGCAACAAATCCACGCTCGACTATTTCGATTTCGCCACCGGCGAATACCACCGCAATATCTACGCCGACGCCAACCCCTCCGTACCCAAGGAACTGGGCGACGTAGGTAACGACCTGGCCATCTACGGTAACAGGCTCTACGCCGTCATCAACTGCTCGAACAAGGTGGAGGTAATGGACAAATACACCGCCCGCCGGCTGGGGCAGGTTGATATCCCCAACTGCCGCTACATCCGGTTCCACGGCGCGTATGCCTACGTCACATCCTACGCCGGCCCCGTCGAAATCAACCCCAACTACAAACAGACCGGCTATGTGGCAAAAGTAGATACGGCGACGCTGGAGGTCACGGCACGCTGCCTCGTAGGATTCCAGCCCGACGAACTGGAGATTGTCGGCGAAAAAATCTACGTCGCCAATTCGGGCGGATACATGACGCCGAACTACGAAAGCACCGTATCCGTCATCGACCTCGCGTCCTTCACCGAGACGAAGCGAATCGAAGTAGCCCCCAACTTGCACCGCCTCTGCGCCGACCGCCACGGTAACCTATGGGTCTCCTCGCGCGGCGACTATTACACGCAGCCTTCCCGCCTGTACCGGATCGACCTCTCGCAGGAGAAATTAGTCGATTCCCTCGACATCGCGGTCTCTAACTTCTACCTCGACGGCGATTCGCTCTACCTCTACAGCGCAGGATGGAGCTACATCTCCATGACGAACGAGGTCACCTACGGCATCGTGGATGTTGTCCGCCGCGAAATTGTTTCGCGTAACTTCATCACCGACGGCACGGATCTGCAAATCAAAATCCCCTACGGCATCCTCGTGCACCCGCAAACGAAAGACATCTACCTGACCGACGCCAAAAACTACGTCTCGCCCGGTACGCTTTACTGCTTCGGAAAAGACGGCAAACAGAAATGGAACGTCCGTACAGGAGATATTCCGGCACACTTTGTATTAATGGTTAATTTTTAATGGTTAAT
>JAISYY010000061.1 GCA_031269635.1 Tannerella sp.
CGCGCCCGTGTAGGCCGAATCGGCATAAAGGGGCTCGCCCTTATCGTTCTCTTCAAGAAGCGCTGCCGTAGCATTACTGTCATGAACCGCTGCCGACGTCACTTCGTAGTTGGTTATCAGTTTACTCTTTCCGTCCTGCTTAACATGATGCTTATATCCGAAATACTTTTGTTTGTTTTTCGTTACCCAACGGGCATCTATGTCTTTATGACGTCTTTTATGGGGGTGTTCCTTCCATAATTCTTCGCCTCTGTCTTCTTTAATTTGCTCGTTCTCTTCCTTTCTGTTTCGCTGACGGGGGACTTCTACAAAACTCGCATCTATGATTTTTCCTTCATGCACGATCAGTCCGAGTTTGCTTAATTCTTTCAGGAACAAAGCAAATAGTTCTTCAACTATACCCATATCCGTTAGCTGTTCGCGAAAATGCCATACCGTGCGACTGTCCGGGATGTCATCCGAGAGGGTCAAATCCAAGAAACGCATGAAAGTTAATCTGTCATTTATCTGAAATTCAACCTGTTCGTCCGAGAGATTGTAGTAACGTTGAAGTATAATTATTTTGAACATCAGTACATAATCATAATGACGGCGACCACCGGCACCCCTGGGTTCTTTGCTTAATTTATCCTCGAGTATCTCTCTAAAAATTTCAAAATCAATCCCTTCTTTCAATCGCTCCAGGGGGTCGCCCAACTTACTTATTTTGCTCAGGCGGAGGTCTTGATCCCAAAATCCATAATCTTTATGTCGTTTAAATATCTTCATCTGTTTTTCTATCAAATCTTGGCGCAAAGTTAGTATTATTTATTTGATTATCAAAATATTATTTTTGCCCCTTTGGGGAATGGTGAGTTTTTAGGACTCCCCATAAGGCAGAGGTTTGTTTTTGCGAACATGGGTATAATTATAGATTTAAAACAAGGGTGTGTCATCAAGAATGTAGGATAAAAGACTTTTGACACACCCCCGTTTTTTTACTAAAGTATCAATATCCCGAATTTTGGTTCAAGTTCGGATTGTCAACCACTTCACGCGACGGAAGCGGGAAATAGATATTTTTATCCTCAAACTTGAAGCCGGTGTCCAAAGAACCGAAGTCAAAGGTTTTCAAATCAATTTCCCCGGCAATATGCCTGCGCCGCAAATCCCACCATCGATGTCCTTCTTCGAAGGCCAGTTCAAGGCGCCTTTCCCGGAATATCCATTCCAGCACCGTAGCTGCATTTGATTCCGATACGTCGCGGTCGGCCGGTATGGCGGAGGGGGTGCCGTCGTCCGTCGAATTTCGCGCCCTTTCGCGAACCTGATTGATTAACCCGATGGCTTCGGACAGGTTGCCTCCGCTACGAACAATAGCTTCGGCTTTCAAAAGCAGCACATCCGCATAGCGTAGGATGCGAGGATTGTTCATGCTGATGCCATTGCCGCCCCTTACGAAGGCCGTGTTTCTGACGTATTTCATCACATTGATACGGGTCGTAGCTTCCAAATTGATATTGTACGCCTTTCGAGGATCGCCGTCTTCGTACGCATTTTTAATCAAATCGGTCGCCGAATAATAAGAATTGCCGATCCAGCTGGGATCTTGCTTAAACATACCTACCCACATTCCGATTTCGCCGATGACGGAAAACGCGTCGTTTCCACCCGCGCCTCCTACATACGGATTGGTATTGCCTGCGATATTGTTCGCCTGATACTCAAAAAGCGATTCGCCGTTATTGTTATATGCGATGTCGAAATTCCGGCTGTAGACCGGTGTCAACGACAGGCCCGACAGCGCGTTGAAGTCGGCGATAGCTGCTGTAAAGTCGGCATTTGATTTATTGACCGTTCCCCGGAATATCAAACATTTTCCGCGCAGTCCCAACGCCGAATTTTTCACTACCCGTCCTTTATATTCATTCGGCCAGGTTTCCGGCAACAACTTAGCCGCTTCTTCCAAATCGAGGATCGCCTGATCGAGCAGTTGCGTTCCCGCAGAATTAGGCAAATACGCTTTGTTAAGGTCCAAAATACGCTCAGTAGCTAACGGGGCGGTGCCGAACACATTCCACAGGCAGAAATACATGTATGCCCGTAGAAACAAGGCTTCGCCTTTGTGGTAATTCTTTTGTTCCGGGTAAGTCTTATAGGCGAAATCTCCGTTTTCTTCAATTTTTTGCAGTACCGTATTGGCGCGTGCAAGCAACTGGTAGGCAAACTGGTAATAAAGGTTCAATTGCCCGTTGGAACCGTTCAGCGCCGTGAAGTTCTCTGTGGCATACGAGCCTGGCGTTGTCAAATCATCATCGGGCAACAAAGTTACGGGAAATACATTATTATTCTGTCCGCCTCTGAAAGCATAAAAGAAAGATACTTTCTGGTAGATGCCAAATACAGCCTGCTGCATTTGTCCTTCATTCTGGAAGAATCCGGCCTCCGTATCCCCAATCGGATCGAGATTAATGGTATCTTCATTGCAGGAAATTACACTCAACAATACGGCCAATACCGTGTATTTTATTGTCTTATTCATTTTCATAGATTGTGTTGATTAAAAGTTAAAAACTGATATTAGCTCCCACGGAAAAAACCGTAGGCGTAGTAATATTCTCCGGGTCGAGTTCCTTTAAAGGAGTAATCACAAACAGGTTGGAACCGGAAAGATAACAGCGGAGATTCGTTATACCCGCTTTATCCAATAAATTCCCCTTGAAGTTGTAGCCCAGTTGAAAATTCTGGAACCGAAAGAATCCGGCATTTTGCACCAAACGCGATGATATCCGGTTATTTCCGGAAGGATCTCCCTGAATAGCTCTCGGAATCGTGTTTGATGGATTCGCGGAAGTCCAACGATTCCGGTAGTCCGCAAGGTAACGCTGTCCGCTTGCACTGATGGTAGTTAATCCCACACTGCTGACTTTCTGTACATCACCTACCCCGCGAAATCCTAAGGAGAGGTCCCAGTTCCCGTATGTAGCGCCCAGATTAAGACCGTAATAATATCCGGGAATGGTTTTTCCCAGATAGGTTTTATCGTAATCGTCAATCTTTCCGTCCGGTTCATAATGTTTCAAAGCGCCTTCGGGATCGTTATCGGTAGGCGCCCCGTACAAATCTACATAACGGACATCGCCGGGCGCTTTTTGGGTCATCAATCCCACATCATTTATTTTGCCGGTATATTCCGATACTTCAGCGTCTGTCTGGAAGATACCGTCTGCCTTGTAGCCGTAAATATAATTCATGGAATATCCGCTTTCAATACGTAAATCTCCGTTAGCTGTCGGCTGATTCCGGTACAAATCGCTCACCCGGTTTCGTACGGTCGTTAAGTTGGCGTTCACATTGACTCCTATTTCGCCGAAACGTTCGTTATAACCTGCCTGAAACTCGAAACCTCGATTGTTGACTTTGGCCAAATTTACTACAGGCGAGTTCAAAGCGCCGATTGTCCAAGGGATAACGATGGACTGCAAAATACCGTCCGTTTGCCGGTTATAATATTCGGCCGTAAAATTCAGGCGGTTCCGCAAAGCGACCAAATCGAATCCCAAAGAAAAAGTGGTAACCGTTTCCCAGCTCATGTCCGTGATGGGAAAATCGCCTAATGCCGCCGCAGGATAAATGATGCCGTCTCCCACACTGGCGGCATCCGAGCCGAATGCAGCTTTGGGATTCAGATTAACCATTGACAGGAAAGCATAGTCGCGCGTCTCCTGGTTGCCGGATTGTCCCCATCCGCCACGAATTTTCAGATCGTTCATCCAGGAGATGTTCTGCATGAAACTTTCGGACGAAATACGCCAGGCGCCTGCAAACGAAGGAAATGTTCCCCATTTGTAACCGGGTCCAAACCTGGAAGTTCCGTCACGGCGCACCGTGGCATCGAAATAATATTTCTGGGAATAATTGTAACTGAGTCGCCCCATGTAACCGATCAAACCGGAACCGTAGTAGTTAAGCATTAATCCTTTATTTTCCGGAGGCCAGCCTTCATTAATATAACGTTGTTCCCAACTGACGATCGGCGAGTTTTGCCCAATACTTTCCTGATTTAAACTCCAACGAACATCCTGAGCCATGCCATTGAGCACCAAATCGACCGAATGATTGTTGAACGTGTTTGCATAAGCGATCATCAATTCCTTTACGATATTCACATTTTCCGTCTCTCGTATTTCAAACTTATTTCCCTCTGCCGAAAGATCTGAACGAACTACACTATACAAACTTCTTCCGGGTTCTTCATACGTATCCCGTTTGTTCGTATAGTAGTCAAAACTGAAGGTACCTTTCACTCTGAAACCCGTAAACGGAGTAAGTTCAACATAAAACGTTCCCAAATTTCGCATTAGTTCGCGATGAACCTCGTTATAAAGATCCGTCCCCAAAAAGTTGTTTATTGAAGCTGCACCGTATCCATAGCCCCGGAATGTGCCTTCGATGGTTTGTCCGGGAAGGGCTAACCCATCCGGCAGAGAAGAATCATATAACGGTTGCCACGGTATGACCAGTAAAACGGAATTGAGATCCGGTGTTGGACGATCATCTATTTGTGTATATACAAACCGGAATGATTCGCCGACTTTTAACCATTTGGTGAGCTTGTGATCAGAATTTAAAAAGAAAGAATACCGGCTGAGAGCATCTTTGTAAAGTACATCATTTTGGTTGGTGTAACCGGCACCCACTGCATAAGTGGATAATTTGTTTCCACCCGTGACGCTAAGATTATAATCCTGGATGGCTGCATTTTGTACGAGTACGGCATCCCTCCATTCTTTTGAATAGTCTTTACTGTTGCCCATATAAAGGGATGAACTTTTGTCAAATAACGGATACCAGTATTCCTTATTATAAGATTTATTGGCATTAATCGCTTCCAGTCCCAGATCAATGTATTCCTGCGTTGACACAAGATCGTAGTTTTTGAAAATATTCTGGACGCCGTAATTTAAAGACAGATTCACTTTCGGCCTCCCTTCCGCCCCGCGTTTCGTAGTAATCAGGATTACCCCGTTCGACGCTCGAACGCCATAGATAGCCGTAGCAGATGCATCTTTCAACACCGAAATAGTTTCAATGTCGTTTGCATTAATCAGGCTGAACACATTCACCGGACTTCTGACGTCACTCGAACCTGCGTCAGTAGAACTCGCCCATCCTTCGGTCAATGGAATGCCGTCAATTACGTACAAAGGATCATTGAATCCCAACGTGGTAACGCCCCGGATACGGATCGTAGGACGTGCCATCGGGTTACTGCCGGGATTGCTTACATGCACGCCGGCCATTTTTCCTTGCATAGCAAATTCGGGGGAGATATTGATTTGTTTTGTAATCTCTTCCGAATTAATTTGTGAAACCGCACCGGTCAAATCTTTCTTTACACGCGTACCATAACCGATAACCACGACTTCGTCCAGCATCTGGGTGTCTTCCGTCATAACAACCTGAAACGAACTTTTTCCCTGTACCGGAATTTCCTGTGTTCGGTATCCGATATAGGAAATAATGAGCGTCGTGTTTTCAAGAACTTCCAGTTCAAAATAACCGTCCGTGTCGGTTACCGTACCGTCAGTCGTTCCTTTGATTGCTACGGAAGCCCCCGCAATCAATTCACCCGCATCATCTTTTACAGTACCCGTGATTTTTTTGCGTTGCTGCATTACTTCACTTACAGCCGTTTCCGAAGAAATCGTTGCTGCCATGACCTGGGTTGCCGAAGCACCAAAAAGTAATAATCCTGTTATCACACTGCGCCATACAACCCCTCTTTTCTGATAAAAGAAAATCTTTTTCATTTTTTTTTCCATGTACATCATAGAGATTTAATTAACATAAAACATAACTATTAAAATTTATCACTAAAAAACGATTTTACTATTAAAATCCGGTTACAAAATTACAAAGGATATTGTTCAAAAAAATTATAAAAACCGGTTATTCATTATAAATTTAGACACCTGTTTTTTATGTATTGACCCATTTTATTTAGATTTTATGCCATGCGATTATTTGAAAAAAACATCCTTGTTATTTCCACTTGTGGTTGTTGTGTTTTTCTGCCATTATGGAGCCTCCGTTTTTAGAAACTTTCCATTAAAGGTCGTTGTGGCATAATTCAAAACAGAAGAATTTATGGCATTGGATATTTTCTTATACTAACAGGAGAAGTGGCAGAGGATTTCTACAAGTCGCTGGAGCGGGCAAAGGAAAGCAAGTCCGCAAAAGGAGTCCGGGAACTAATCTGCAAGGTCGGGAAGTATTTGGCAACTCACATGCTTTAGTATTCAAAATGACTGATTTCGATGTGTTGATATTTTATAAATATACAGGTATTTATAAAAAAAGCAGAAGATTTATAATCTCCTGCTTTCACTTGATACAACTTTATAGTATGATTTTTAAAAGTTCTCTCTTGGTTTAGTCGCTTCTTTTTCAGGCTTTTTCTTCTGCCTCAAATTTCTGTTCGCTGTTTCTGCAACCGCTTTACTCTGCTGCTTCTGCTACAATTTCAACCGCTGCTTCCGATGTGGTTTCGGCCACCACTTCTGCACTCGTTTCGGTTGTTGTTGCTTCCGCAACGGCTTCGGCTACCGGCGCGAGCGTTTCAACCGGCGCTTCTGTTTTTGCAGATTCTGCGGTTAAGTTTTTTATAGAGATGTATGAGCGGTTGTTTTTCGTTTTGCGGAAAACAACTATGCCGTCGATCAATGCGTAAAGGGTATGATCTTTACCTATGCCTACGTTTTCTCCCGGATGATGCGCCGTTCCACGTTGACGAACAATGATATTCCCTGCTTTGGCAAACTCGCCGCCAAAGAGTTTTACACCAAGTCGTTTACTTTCCGATTCACGGCCGTTCTTCGAACTGCCAACTCCTTTTTTATGTGCCATTTTTCTATTCTCCTTTCAACGTTTGTGCAACAATCTCTTTAATATTCACTTCCGTAAATTGTTGACGGTGACCGTTCAACTTACGGTGTCCTTTTCTTCTTTTTTTATGGAAGATAAGCACTTTTTCTCCCTTAACAAGCGGCGAAATGATTTCGCACACTACCTTTGCTCCTTCAACAGTCGGCGTCCCAACGGTGATTGCACCGTCCGCATCGACTAATAACACTTTGTCAAATTCTACCGTCTCACCACTTTCCGCATTTTTAATGTGGTGTACGAACATTTTCTTTCCTTGCTCAACCTTAAATTGTTGGCCGTTAATTTCTACAATTGCGTACATCTGTTTTTTATTATTCACAGGTTATATCCCGAAGGTGAGCATCACTCCGATACTGCTTTTTTACCCTCTAAGGAAAA
>JAISYY010000080.1 GCA_031269635.1 Tannerella sp.
CGAGAGTTTGCCCGTGCCGGACACTTCTGTAAACAATATCGTGTTGATGCACGACCCCGGCTTTACGTCTTCACACGATAAACCTCATTCCGATTTGTTAAGGCGGTTCAAGAACAAAGCAAACGCTTTTAACATTGATTTTTCGGTGAGCGGACATACTCATAATTGGCGAATTGATGTTCCCGATCCGGATAATTTCAACTTTCACCGTATAGAAGACGGCGGACGAAATGGCGGTAACACGATTAAAACGCTTGTCGGCACATGCTTATTTCGCAATGTAAAACAGGGTATCTTACATGCAATTTTGAGCCATATTGTCTTAAAAAAGAGCGGCGAAACTTACAGGCTGTCTTTAATAACCGTCGGCAATTCGCAAGTAGTTGTCGAAAGTGTCAACGATTCGGGTAACCGCGGTTCGGATGTTTTTGTCAAATAAAAAATATATATTACTTTTACGAAAAAAAATAGTATAAAGTGATGAAAGAATTTAATACATCAGGATCCTGTAACAGCGTAAAGCATGCTTTACAAAAGACGTCGTTAATACCTTTTACTCATGATGAAAGTTACGAGCGGGATAAAAGAAACAGACCTTTAGTGCTTTTAACGCTGTTCCTGATGAATTTTGTCAAAACTTTGGACAAGCCGCTGGTGATTTTCTTCGACGAAGCGGACTGTTTGAGCGAAGGAACATTAATCTCTTTTTTGCGCCAGTTGCGGGACGGCTATAACGACCGCAGCATTACGCCGTTTGTTCACTCCCCCTGGTGGGTATGCGCAATATTCGCGACTACAAGGCGAAAATTCGCCCCGAAAGCGAAACGCTGCATGGGAAGATAAAATGTATATGAAAAAGGAAATAATAAACGGGAAAACGATTACCATTGTGGGTGCATAAGATATGAGAATAAATAATATCGGTTTTTGCAATACGAATGTCGATTTTGCCTATTGACGGGCATTGCTATTTTTTGAAACTTTGCAACACATAATTGATTTTAACAGACCGGCTTAATGCCGGAAGAAATTAAGGGATGAAAAATAAACAAGATCTAAAAGTACTGGCCTGTTTGATATTCTTTTTACTATCCGCTTGTGTCGGGCAAGACGGCTTACGTGTCGGTGAGTTGACCTGCGAATCCATGGAAGTCGATCCGGGCGACGCCGCAATTTACACCTGGGAAAATAAATGAATTTAAATATGAGAAAGAGTTGCGTATTAATTTTTTCGGTTGCCATGTCGGTATGTGCGGTAGCGCAGCCGGAACTTAAATTTCGTCCCGACGGGAAATTCGTGATCATGCAAATGACCGATTTGCATTGGACGCGCGAACGTGACGACAGAATGTGGGACATCTTGAAGCAAGGTATTCAAGCCGTGCGACCCGACCTCATCATGCTGACGGGCGACATTGTAACGGATTCCGATACGCGCAGCGGTTGGGAAAAGGTAATTGCCGTTCTTACCCAAAGCGGCATCCCGTGGGCGGTAACTTTCGGCAATCACGACAAGGAACATGATATGACCAAGCCCGAAATTGTTGAGTTGCTGCAAACCAAGTCGGGCAACCTGACGGAAAACGGACCGGAAAATGTATCCGGAAACAGTAATTTCATTTTGAAAATCGCCTCGTCGAAAACGCCCGGCAAAACAGCCTCCGTGCTGTATTGCTTCGACACGCGCCAGCAGGAGGACGGTATAGATTCTACACAGATTGCATGGTACAGGCAGAACAGCCGGGCGTTTACCGCAGCCAACGGGAACAAACCGCTTCCGGGACTGGCTTATTTACACATCCCGCTAACGGAATTTAAGTTTGTCGCCGACAGCCCGGCTACCATCGGCGCTTTCGATGAACCAGTATGCGATCCTCCTCACAATTCGGGAGCATTGTCGGCATTTGCCGAAGGAGGCGATGTGATGGGCGTTTTCGTCGGGCATGATCACACCAATAATTTTATCGGAATCTATGACAACATCTGCCTGGCATACGGATACACCACGTTGCTTTCCAACTCGCACTATAAAACAGGAAGAGGCGCTCGCGCGGTCGAACTAACGGAAGACCGGCGCACTTTCGCTACCTGGCTTGTGCAATTATGGGAAGAACCGGAAAAAGATAAAACGTCGACCTTCAAACCCAAGGCTGAAATCAGAAATAAGGTGGTTTATCCCGATGCTTTTCAAACAAGAAGCCTTCCGCATTGACACAAAAAAACGATTTTGCAATTAAGAATTAAAAGAATATGAATAAAATGAACAGACAAATCAAGTTAACGTTATTAGCCGTCCTTCTGACAATGCCGTTTGCAGGCATGGAAGCGGCAAAGAAACCGGCGGTAGAACCTTTGCGCATATCCGTGCAGCAGCGCGTACCGTCCGAACTGGAAAAAGGCGCTTTGGTGATCACCAACCGCATTGAGGCATGGAATCCAAAAGAAACCGCTATCATCATCTGCGACATGTGGGACAAGCATTGGTGCCGTGACGCTACCGACCGCGTAGCGGAAATGGCGCCCCACATGAATGAAGTGCTTACCATCGCCCGCGAAAAAGGTGTGAAAATCGTTCATGCGCCAAGCGAATGTATGGATTTTTACAAGGATTATCCCGGACGGAAAGAGGCGCAGAAGTACAACGATCCAAAAATCGCCGCGCTGGCCAATGGCGGTAACCTGCCTTCCGAAGAAGGCGCCGTATGGCCTGTGGATCAATCGGACGAAGGCTGCGAAAATGCGGATTGTAAGCCCGCCGGCGTATGGAAACGGCAAATCGAAACCTTGACCGTCAAGGACGAAGATTTAATTACGGATTCCGGAACCGAAGCCGGTTCGTATTTCAAGAAAAAAGGCATTAAAAACGTGATTCTCGTCGGCGTACACACCAACATGTGCGTCATCGGACGCAGTTTCGGCCTCCGCGCCATGAAGCGCATGGGTATGAATATCGTCCTCATGCGCGACATGACGGATTTAATGTACAATCATGAAATGTGGCCATACGTCGACCATTTTTCAGGTCTCGACCTGATGGTGGAATACATTGAAACTTACGTGTGTCCGTCTATCGTTTCGAGCGATTTCACAGGCAAGAAACAATTCAAGTTCAAAGGCGACAAGCGTCCCCGTGTAGCAATCCTGACGGCCGAAAGCGAATACCGCGCCAATCAGCGTTTGCCGGAATTTGCACACGATTTGACCTTGAAGAAAAATATCCATTGCGATTATGCCCTGGGTATCCCCATCATGGGTGAGGCAAAGAAAGACGCCGACCCGAAAGTAAAGGCCGAATACGCCGCCTTCGGGATGCCGGTTGATACCGACGGAAAAACCGAAGCGCCAACCCGCCATAATCTGGAAAACCTCCAAATACTGGAAGACGCGGATTTAGCCATATTCTTTATCCGCCGCCGCGCACTTGAACCCGAAAAAATGCAGGCAATCAAGACTTTTGTCGCCTCCGGAAAACCTGTAATCGGTATCCGTACCTCATCGCACGCTTTCGACGCCAAAGGCAATGTGCCGCGCTCGGGCGGAGGCATTGTCGCCGCCAAGGAAAACGCTTCCGACATGCTGGCGCAGTGGCCTGAATTTGACGCGGAGGTCTGGGGCGGAAACTATCAGGGACATTACGGGCATCTGCAGACCGGCACCGACTTCTCGATTGTTCCGGGCATGGAAAACCATCCGCTACTGAAAGGCGTTCAGCCGTTTACCACCCCGAACTGGCTCTACCGGAATCGCCCCTTGCGTTCCGCCAATGCCGTCGTGTTGATGCTCGGCAGCAACCCCGGCGTTCCCGACGAACCGGTTGCCTGGATCAATAACAACCGCGCCATTTACACCTCGCTCGGACATTGGGACGACTGGAAACAGGAAAGCTTCCGCAACCTGATGTTCAATTCAGTAGATTACCTGCTTAATTTAATTAAGAACTAAAAACTAAGAGTTAAGAGTTATGAGATGCAGAAAATTGTTAATTATTAATTGTTAATTATTAATTGTTTAAGAATATGAATAGACGTAATTTTATCAAGAAAGGAGTTCTTGCCTCAGCCGGAGTAGGATTGGGTGTAAGTTCGCTGTTCAGCGCATCCTGCGCAGGCGCTAACGACCGAATTGTACTGGCATTGATTGGTTGCGGCGGTCGCGGACTGGGAACCATCATCAACTGCTGCAAAATTAACGAAAACGTCGTAGTCAAAACCGTTTGCGACGTGAACAGAACTAAACTGGGCAAAGCCGCGGCGCAAGTCGAAAAAGACCTCGGTTACAAGCCCGGACAGACGGAAAACATGAAAGAAATCTTTGACGACAAGGACGTCGACGCCGTATGGGTGGCTACTCCCGAACACTGGCATACGCTTGCCTCTATTTGGGCGCTCCAGGCCGGCAAGCACGTTTACGTGGAAAAAAATCCCACCGTCAACATTTGGGAAGGACGCAAATTGGTGGAAGCCGCCCGTAAATACAACAAAATCGTACAGGTAGGTTTCCAAAACCGCAGCGCAGCTTATGGCTTCTCGGCGCGCGACTATATCAAAAGCGGCAAATTAGGGCAAATCGTAACCGTCAAATGTTACAATTTGCTGGGCGGCGGTAAATCCAACGAAGCGCCTGAAACGGCAGTTCCCGCATGGCTCGACTGGGACAAATGGCTCGGCCCGGCGCCCATGCGCGGGTTCAGCCCGTCGATTGTGGACGAAAACGGACGCGGCGGTTGGTTGAACTATTGGGCGTACGGCGGCGGCGGATTATCCGACGACGCATCCCACGTGATGGACTTGTGCCGCTTGGTGATAGGCGACCCGGAACATCCGAAATCGGTGTATGGCTGGGGCGGAAACCATGTCTTCGGCGGTACTCGCGAAACTCCCGAATTTCAATCCATCGTGTATGATTTCGGCGAATATACTCTGAGTTGCGACAATGCGTACGCCACTAATTACATGACTAAAACGCCCGGCGATATTCGCATGGACAAGACAAAATTCCCCAATTGGCGGAACAACTCTACCCGTACCGAAATCTACGGAACCGAAGGTATGATGTATCTCGGACGTCACGGCGGCGGTTGGCAGGTTTTGGGTCCGAAAAACGAAATCGTTGCCGAAGACGGTGGCGTTTTTCCGGATAAAGAGCATCAGATCAACTTCATCGAATGTCTCCGTACGCGTAAAACGCCCAATGGGGAAGTCGAAGAATGTCATCGCAGCGCTACTTTGGTTCATCTCGGAAACATCGCATATAGGGTTGGTAACAAACAACTTACTTTCGACCCCGAAACCGAGAAAATCACTAACGACAATTCCGCTAATATACTGGCGCGAGGCGCTTATAGAAAAGGTTACGAAGTGCCGGAAAAAGTGTAATTGTGATTATATATGAATAAAAATGAGTGTTATCCAATGGAATTTATTCCATTGGAAACACACTC
>JAISYY010000091.1 GCA_031269635.1 Tannerella sp.
GGAAAGCATAATAATACGTTCACTCTTCCGGTTTCCATGCAGAAAAAAAATCTTTCGTGCAATTTTTTTTAAATTTGTCGGTTATGTATACATAAATATTCTTCATATAACATTATGGATCTCAAAAAGTATGATTGCAAATTGATTGGTAGCATATTGATTTACTTTTACGTCAATATTGTGTTTATCTTCAAATACAATCCCTTTCCGATGAGCGGATTATGGCTTGCATTGATTTACTTGCCGGTTGTTGGCGGCGTATTCGCATTTATCAAAAAAAATCTCAAATTCCCCCAAACGGCGAAGATTCTGTATTTTACGGGATGTATCAGCATTTTAGCAATAAACATTCTTTTATTACATTTCATTGATTACCAACAAATTAATGTGGACAGAGCTTCCGGTTTGCAAAATTGGAACGAATACCTGCTGCGAGGCATCAATCCTTATTTGTCGCTTTCTCACATGGGAAACCATTTTTCCGTTTTTCCTGTCTGGGCGCTGCTTCACCTCCCTTTTTCCATACTGGGCAACATGGGTTATTCACAGGTATTTTTTCTTGTCGTGTTGTTTGCTGTGCTGTTTTTTTACTTTAAATCCAACGGTTTGCTTTACATCAGCCTGATGATGATGTCGCCGGCATTCTGGTATCAATGCGTGGTGAGGAATGATTTATGGAGTAACCTGTTCGTTACATTGATTTTTATTATTCTGTTGTCCCGTTATCAAATCCGTTGGCAGAAGCACAAACTGATTACGGCATTTATAACAGGACTGCTAATGTGTACGCGTATTTTTGTCATTATACCGCTGTTTTTGTTTTTTTTCAGATATTGGCTTGATTTTTCACGGAGGGATAAAATTTATTTTGTCCTGCTCTGTCTGACAGGTTTTATCGTTCCGTTCATTCCGTTCATAGTTTGGGATTACGAGCCGCTGATAGCCTCCTGGCATCTTCAGACGACTGTTCATGGCACCGGAAATGTGTGGGTCGCTCTTGCCTGTTTGATTTTGACGGTTGGAGCGGCTCTTAAACTGAAAACCGAAAGACTGTTGTTTTTTTGGAGTGGATTTATCCTGTTCGCCGTAACTTTTTTAGTGTCGGTAGAAACGATCATTCATGAAGGTTTTGAACTGTTTTTATCAAAAGATTTGTATGATATAGCCTATTACAGCGTTTGTTTTCCTTTTCTACTTTATTTTTCAAGTACGGACAAATGACGAAGGAGACGGTTAAATAGTGTCTGTCCGAAAACTCATGTATTTTACTTGTTTTTAGCCAAATAATAATTAGGCATCCTGTATTTCGCGACATTGACGTTTTGCAGTATGATTTTTATAATATGCTATGTAATAGATATATAATGCCGACCAAGTCAGGAGTTCCGATATTACAACATATTGATTTATAAATAGATACGACGGATTGACTCACACCCCGTTCATACCGTATCCTAATAATCAAGCACTTACGAAAACGTAAGTGCTTGATTTACACCCTTTTGATACGCATTTGCCATTAATTTGCTATTTTTGCAATCACGGATAGACGCCGTTAAACTGTACTTATTCCTGAAGCGTTAGAATTCTTCACCGAATTTTTCGGTTATGAACCCAATATTTTTCATTGCCTTTTTGAGACGTATTTGTTGCTTTTTCCGAAATGCCGGTGTTCCTTATTCAATCACTAATATATCGTAAATCTCAACGGCATCGACTTTCAACTGCGCTTTTCCGTCCGACCAGGTGAAGTCGCAGGCTTTACCCGCCGGCTGGAGGGTAATACGTGACGGCTTCCGGTCACAGCGGACGGTTACCTGTAACGGGCCGGCAGGGTCGATTGAACGGATGATTCCCGCGCCTTTGTGGTCGCCGGATGTGTTCACTAAGTGTATCATTCGTTTGCCGTCTAATTGGCTGACGGATACGTCTATCCACGGCGAACCGCTTACTTCTGCCAGCGGTTGGGGGAATAGTGCACGCACGGCTTCGCTGACCTTCCGGCGCAGGGATTCGTCGCTGCTTTTTTCGTAGTCCTCTCCCACAGCGATGGGCAGAAAGCCGATTTTTCCTTCGCCAAGCGGCTGTATCGACTGTTCGTCGCCGGTAAGACGGATGCCGGCAAGACCGGCAAACTGTCCGGATGTTTCTTTTCCGATGACCAGCAGGCTGCCGCCGCTTTTCACATAATCCAGCAAATCAACACGAAACGCGGGCGAAATATTTTTCCATTCCGGGATTGCAATCAGCGGAAAGCGGCTCATGTCCGGCGCCAGCGTTTCCTCGCTTACCAGATCGACGCTGTGCTGTCCTTCCAACAGACATTGCAGTACGCCCTGCGACCGGCCTTTGTATTGGGGGAACAGACTGTTCGCATTACGCTGGTAATCGCTCGTCGACAGCAAAAGCGCGACTTGCGGTATTTGCAGCGAATGATGGCACCAGGGTTGCCGCTCGCGGGCAAAACGGGCGACTTCGGCCATGACCTCCATTTCTTCCAGCCGGACAGACCCGTCGCGGTTTTGTGTGAAATAAGCCTGGAATCCACCGCCCAGCGCCAGTACAATGGCCGCTTCGCGTTTCAACTGTACGGCCGTTTTCTGTTCTTTTGGAAATGGGGTATGGGAGAAACTCCACGCCATCAAGTCCCACGGGATACCTTGATGAACTAAGTAGCGCCCGGCAAAGCGGGCGGAATTGACGCTGTTGTTCGGCGAATAGTCGCCCGACAGGAAATCAAGCGCGACGGAAACCGGCTCCGCCATGTGATGCGTGAATGCCCAGTTGCTGCAAATCTGAAAATCGGGGTATTCCGAACGCACAGCCGAAACGTAATGGCGAAGGTATTTGCGGAAGCCTTCGCGGTGGAACTGCATCCACTCGTACCAGTGAGGGTCTTTCCCCGACTTGGGAATCTTTTGGATGCCCGTCGTTTCCCGGAACAGGCGTATGGAGCGTTCGCCGTAGTCCGGAACGGTTGCCCAACATTCGCCGTCCACCCAGACACCGTCCACGCCGTAATCGCCCGCCAGTTCCTTTAACTGTGGAATCAGCAGCCTGTCCACGTAGGGGCCGAAGACAGAGGTCTTATCCTTGTTGAGCTTGCCGTCGACATTCGTCGCCGCCCACTCCGGGTGCAGTTCGAGGGCACGTGTGTCCCATACGCCCGAATAGTGCATATAGAGCGCCACACCGCGCATGGCCGTCACGTCGCGCCACAGGCGTAACGGGTCGCCCACAAAGCCCGGCGCCTGGTTTCCCACTTTCGTAGGATAACTCGTATAGCCCGCATGACCTTTGCAGTCAATTTGTATGTAATCCGGACGTACCTTGTCTATAATGGTATGAATCATACCGGGGGTTGTGTTTTTCCCGATTTCCTTACAGTCGGCTCCGGCATGGAAATCGAAATGAATACCCAGGAAACTCCGGTCGCGACGCAGGCGTTCCGGTTCGCCGGCCAGGCAGACAAAGCCCGGCACAAGCAGCAATAAAATCAATAAATGAACTTTTTTCATGTGTATAATTATTAATTAAAACCGATAATTTTTATATTAAAAACGAAATTCCCCTCCTTTTAGTATTTAAAAAATCCCTTTTTTGATTTTTTTTGCAAGAAATTGAATAGTTGCAAAGGAGAAAAACGTCGAAAACGCTCCGAGTCGTTGAAATTAACGAAACTAATTGTCAAAAACGGGAAATTTGTTTATTTTTGTGCTTTGTTATGCGGTTTAGTACATCGGCTGACGGCAATTAACGTTCCGGCGGGCGATGGAAAAGCGCCGGTTTCCGGGAAATATTCAACCTTCAATATAAAAACAAGATGAAAAAGGTAATTAATGCGGCGGTTTTCGTGTATATCCTGGCAGGCAGTTTATATGCCCGGCAGATAAATTATTTGGATAATATTTATGATTTTATTGAGAATACATCCGTCTTTGAGTTAAACCAGGAGGAGGGAAGGGCTTATTTCATTCCTGAAAAACGTTTCTCCCTCAATGGGGAATGGAAATTCTTTTGGAGCGATGTGCCGGAAAATACGCCCGGGAAATTTTACGAAGAAAACTTTAATGACCGGGAATGGGATGTTATCGACGTTCCTTCCAACTGGGAAATGAAAGGGTATGGCGACAAACTGTTCAGGAATGTTCATGCTCCTTTTAAAGCCAATCCCCCGTTTGTGCCGAAAGAATATAATCCGGCGGGAGCATACCGGAAGACATTTAACATTCCGCCGTCGTGGAAGGGCGACCAGGTTTTTTTGCGGATGGAAAAGGTTGCGTCGGCTTCGTTTGTGTGGATAAATGGGGAGGAAGTGGGATATAATGAAGGCGCCCAGGAACCGGCCGAATATAATATCACCCGGTATGTCAGGCCCGGCAGGAATACGATAGCCGTTCATGTCGTGAAGTATTCCGACGGGTATTATCTGGAAGGGCAGGATTACTGGCGGTTGGCCGGTATTTTTGACGATGTATGGATTTACGCTGCTCCTCCTGTCCGTCTGTTCGACTGATATGTTGTTACGGACCTGGACGAAACATACACGGATGCCATGCTGGATTTGACTGTTGATGTGAAAAAATATACGGATGAGCCTTCGGATAGCTGTAACGTAAAGGTGAACCTGCTGGATGCGGACGGGCAACCGGTTGTGGAACTGACCGGCGAACCGTTCTCAATGAACCGGGGTGGGAAAAAACAGGTGCGCTTCAGGCAGCGTATTGCGAACCCCGGAAAGTGGACGTCGGAAACCCCGTATTTGTATTCCCTGGAAATACGGTTGCTGGCTTCGGACGGAGAAGTTAAAGATATAATCCGGACGCGGACGGGATTTAAAGAGACGGAAATACGGGAAGGGACATTTTACCTGAACGGCGTTCCACTGAAAATACATGCGCAAAATTCGCACATGCAACACCCGGAACTCGGACATGCCATGGACGAAGCGACTGTCCGGAAAGATTTTGAAATACTGAAGCAGTTCAACTTCAATGCGGTGAGGACTTCTCACTATCCGCCGGTGAATCGTTACCTGGAGTTGGCGGATGAATATGGACTGTTCATTATCGACGAAGCGGGGACGGAAGCGCATGCAACCGAATTTGTATCCGGGCGGGAGGAATATGCCGGAATGTATCGCGAACGTGTGCGGCAGATGGTTCTCCGTGACCGTAATCATCCGTGTGTCCTGTTCTGGAGCGCCGGGAATGAAAGCGGGGAAGGATTCAATATTAGTGAAGTGATCCGGGAAGGGCGGAAATACGATCCGGCCCGCTACTGGATGTATGGCGGAAATGCCTATGCTCACCCGGCAGAAGATATCATCGGCCCGCGCTATCCGAATCCGGTCGAACTTGAGATTTTGACAGGGATTATTCCCGACAGTACGGACATGCGTCCCTCTTTTATGGACGAATACCTTTCGGTTGCCGGGAATGGCGGGGGAGGAATGGATGATTACTGGCGGGTTATTTATTCCCATTCCCGCCTGATGGGTGGCGCTGTCTGGGATTATGCAAGTCCCGGCCTGACGGAGCCGGTACGCCTTGTAGGGGACAAATCGCCGTACGGAACGCAGGCTAATTTGATGGGAAACGCCAAACTGGTGAAGGGGATGCACGGCAATGCCTTAGACCTGAACGGGCATGACCAGTGGGTGGAAATCTACCGGCAGTCCAACGTGGAAATAGAAACGGATCAACTGACGCTGGCCTGCGACGTGTATCCCCGCAAACTGGCCGGCAGTTCGGGGTGTTTCATTACCAAAGGCAGTTACCAGTTCGGTTTGCAGCAGCAGGGAAAGGATTCATTGGATTTCTACATTTATACGGATAAAAAGCATCTGCTTCGTGTTCCGTTGCCGGGTGACTGGGAAAATAACTGGCACCGCTTGAGCGGCGTATATGACGGGAGGGAAATGACGGTATACGTTGACGGGCAAATAGCCGGGACGCTTGCCGCAAAAGGTAGGATTACAAATTTCCCCTTTCCGGTTAACATCGGGCGCAATGCGGAGATACACGGCCAGGAAACGGACGTTTATCTTTGTGATGCACTGCTGGACAATGCCGGGATTTTTACCGGGGCGGTTTTGCCGGGGAATTACCTGCCGGAGAAGTCCGTCCTGTGGCTGGATTTTGAAAGGGAATCCGGCCGGGGGACGTTCTTCAGTTATGGTATTGGCGCACGCACGTACGGCAGTGTCTGGCCGGACAGGAGGATACAGCCCGAAATGTGGCAAATGAAGAAATCGGTTCAGCCGGTATCCATAACGCCGGTTGACGCCGGAAGCGGCTGGGCAGAGGTGTGGAACCGCAATCATTTCCTTGATGCATCCGTCTATAAAACCCGCTGGTTCCTGGAAGCGGACGGGGAGGTAATCGACGGGGGCGAACTGGACCTCCAAGTCCCCCCGCTTACGAAAAAACGTATCCGAATCCCTTACCGCAAACCGGCGGTTGTGCCGGGCAAGGAGTACCGGGTTACGGTCAGTACGTCGTTGAAGGATGACGAAATATGGGCTTCTGCCGGACATGAGGTTGCATGGGACCAGTGGGAGCTTCCGTGGTACAGCGAAGCTGAAACTCCTGTAAAACATGCGGGCGTGCCGGTCTTAAACACAACACCCAGCGGTATTACGGTTTCGGGAACGGGCTTTGCGTATGCATTTGACAAATCGGGAGCGTTGGTTTCGATGGTTCATAACGGCCGGGAAATGCTGAAATCGCCGGTTTCGTTGAACGTATGGCGGGCGCCGCTTGCCAATGAACTGGATCAGTGGAATTCGGGGAATGCCCGTTCCCCGCACTGGAAAGAGGGGTACGGCGAACATGTCGCTACGGAATACTATTCGTCGGGGATTGATAAAATGTCGGACTGCCCGGTGTCAGTCGAGGCTTATGAACAGGACGGCATCGTACACGTTTATGTGCGGAGCATATCCCTGACGGGCAATAATGCTGCGGGTAACCGGGATCAATACATACGCGGAAGGCAGGTAAGCGGTTTTGAAAATCTTTATGCTTATACGGTCGCTGCAGACGGGGAGATAACGCTGCATCACACGGTTTATCCCCAGGGGATAATGCCGCTCTGGCTACCGCGTATCGGTTTGACGATGACGCTGGATAAAAGCCTCAACCGGGTGACATGGTATGGACGCGGGCCGCAGGAAAACTATCCGGATCGTAAAACCGGTTACAAGGTAGGCATCTATTCTTCTACCGTCGAGGATATGTACGAGCCGTACCTCCTCCCCCAGGATTATGGCCTGCGCACCGGGAACCGCTGGCTTCGCATGACGGATGAAAGCGGCGCCGGATTGGAATTTTCGATGGATCAACACTTCAACTTTAATGTGTATCCCTATTCCACGGACAACCTCACAAAGGCGGTGTACACATATCAGTTGCAGGAACAGGACGGCATCACGCTGAACCTGGATTATTCGACTTCCGGCGTGGGATGTACGGCCCGTTCCATATTTAATGCTTATCGCGTAATGCCCCAGTCATACGAACGAAAGGTGAAAATCCGGCCGGTACGAAATCAATAACCGCCCTGCCCCTGTCCGCAAAGGATATGAGTACGCAGATAACACGGATTCTTACTTTATTAATATGAGGCATAATGAAGGCCGACGGCATAATAAGTTATCCGGGAAATCCACCGCCGCAAAAAGCCTTCCGACCACTTCCGGAAAAGAATCTGCAGTTGCAGCAAACGTTCTGCAATGCTTTTTAAACTTGCCGCAACTGCGGCAAACGTTCTGCAATGCTTTTTAAGCTTTCCGCAGTTGCGGCAAACGTTC